>JAGBYG010000204.1 GCA_017628875.1 Clostridia bacterium | reverse complement strand
ATGAGAAACTCCCTCAGTCGCGCGAGCGCGACAGCTCCCTCTGCGGAAGGAGCCTCTGTTAGATGCACTTTCGACTATAGACATATAGTTCAAATTGTCAAATATTATAAGGCATTACAAGGTTTTGCAAAACATCACGGCTACTTACGAGAGATTGCCTTACAGAGCCTCCTTCCGCGGAGGGAGGTGGCTTTGCCCTTAGGCAAAGACGGAGGGAGTTCCCCTTTCTTGTTTCAAACTAACTCCCCGACAAATCAAAATTTGAAGTGCGTATATAGTATAAAAAGCAAATAAAGTATGATTTTTCCAAAAAAATCAATAAACGGTTAGAAAAAATATGTATTTTTTTTAAAAAAAGGAAATATTTTTTTTGATATCTATTGACAACCATTTACAAATAGTGATATAATTACTATGAACATTATTGTTCTAACATTTATTTTTGGAGGAAAATATTATGGTAAGATTAGGTCTTATTGCTCTTCTTTTGGTTTGTATCACAATCACAGGCGTTTACGCTGTTTGGACATACGCAGGTACAAACGACATCGCTGATGCTTTCGCAGAAGCAAAAGTTACAATCGCTGACGTTGAATTGACAGGTGCTAACGGTACATACAAGATCGAGTCCAACCTCGTTCTCACAATCGACCAGGCAAATGACAATCACGAATCAAAATTGGTATTTGGCGCTAACGACGGTCAGCCCATCTACCTCAGAGTTACTTTCACACCCGCTACAAATGCTCCTCAGGACATTAAGGAAAACGGTGTTAAATCTGAATTGTATTTCGGCACAACAACCCCAATGCAGTATAAGATGGATGCAAATGGTAACTACAGTGAAACCGGTACTCCCGTTGACATCTTTACATTCTCAAATTCCGGCAATGGTGTACTTGACAACACATTTACATGGACAAAGCAGACAGAAGGCGAAAACGTATCCTTCGTTTATGAATTGGATCAGGCTGATTTGGAAGGAATGATTTCTCTTTCTCAGACATTCGTTCTCGATACAAAGGCAGAGCACGATGCATTCCGTGTAGCTCTTACAGGCAACATCGTTGCACGTGTTACAGACGGTACAGTTAACCAGTAATTAATAACTATTAACAATAACGGCAATGGGATTTTCCCCCCTTGCCGTTATTGGCACAATAAAGCAAAGGAACGGCAGCTATGTTAGATTATGATATTTATGTCTCTGCTCTGTGTCTTATAACTTATATTATGTTTGTGTCCATTTCGGTAATATGTATAGGGGTTATTGCAAAGCTCTCTATCAGATTGATTAGATCGGGCGCGGAAGATAAGAAGATACTCAGAGAATATAAAATTAACCAAAAATTAGAAAAAGTGAATGATTTTACGAAAAACATAATCTATCTGTTTTCGTCCGTGGTCTTTTTGGGCCTTATGTTAGTTTTTGTTTTCTCCCTAATCATTCAATATAATGGGGATGTGCCCATCAACGAATATCTCCCTGTTTACAGGGTTGTTCAAACAGGTTCAATGTCCAAAATACATAAAAATAATACCCATCTTGTTGAAAACAATCTCAACGACCAATTCCAAGCGTTTGATATCATCGAAACCAAACAACTTCCCGATGAGATGGATTTGAAGTTGTTTGATATCGTCGTTTATGAATATGAGGGTATTTTGATTGTTCATAGAATTGTCGGCATTGAAGAGCCCAATGAAAAGCATCCCGACAGCAGACTCTTTATGCTTCAGGGTGATGCAAATGAATATCCTGATAGAATGAGCGTTTCTTATAGTCAAATGAAGGCAATTTACACGGGTGAAAAAATTCCATTCTTGGGAAGCTTTGTTATGTTTATGCAATCCCCCATCGGTTGGCTTTGTATTTTGTTTGCAATTGTGGCTATTATCGTTACTCCTATCCTTGAGGCAAAAATCGAAAAGGAAAAGGAACGCCGTCTTATTTACTACATGGATGTTGAATTATAATTGGCAATAAAGGAGATTTAAATGAAAGTTATACGAGTATTGCCCTTGATTATGTGTTTAATCATCCTTGTATCCATTGGCGGTGTTTATGCAATTTGGCAGTATTCAAACATTGGTCCCAATCCTCAAAAGGTTGAAATACCTATTGATATGGACGAGTTTGATATGGCATCGCTTACGCTGGTAATTACAAACGTTGAGGAAATAACTGATGAAACAGGTAATTCTCAACCAACAAAGATTAAATGGCCAAGAAGTGTTACGGCGACCGTAAACGGTTCGGCGCAGCAAAAGATCGTTTATAAAATCACCGCTAAAAATAAAGCTGAATCAGGAAAGTTTTATTGCATCGGGGCAAATTCAAGCGTTAGCAACGTTGACGTTGCCGTGTCCTTAAATGAAGACGGCACAGGCGTGCATCCAATCAAAGCAGCCCCCGGTGAAGAGATTGTGTTTTACGCTACTTATACATTGAAATCTACTATTAACGAATCAGAATTAACGGTTGATTTCAACTTTGAACAATATGCTTACGCGGTTACTTATGTTAACGATAGCCAAATTCTATACGTTGATTATGTAACTGAAGAAGAAAGCAAAAATGTTCGTACACTTCAAGGTGAGAATATCATTACAAATCCTCCCCAAGGAAATTATGAATTCGATTATTGGATGAACGCAGGTTCTACAGAAGTAAAGAATATACCTGCGCGTAATACAGATGACTATATTTTGTATCCGTCATACGTTAACTTGTACACCGCTACATTCGTTGACCAAGTAGGTAACGTTCTTGCATGGGATCACTTTACTAATAACAATTATAGCAATATTATTAGTTTAGGAAATACAACCGTTCCACCTGTTGTGGCAGAATGTATCTTTGACTATTGGCAGGTTCGTGTAACCAAGAATGGAACTACTACAACCGCTAAATTGTCAGAATACAAATTTGCAGATGGAGTTGACATAACGATTTACCCCGTTTATACATATAATGGTGACGTTAACTTGATTCCTGTGGATAATAACAGAGACGGTATTATCGATGAGTATCACGTTGGTGGATATAGTAACCCCAACGGTCAGTCTTTGGTTGAAATTCCCGATTACGTTAACGGAACACCAATTACCTCGATAGTTGCAAATGCATTCTCAAGCTATGATGGAGTTCACTCTATTATCATTCCTAAGGAAGCAATATATATTGGCAATAATGCTTTTGCAGAAAAATGGGGAACTATAGACAGTGGTGAAACCATAACAATATACTACGGAGGTAGTTATGAAGAGTGGGTAGCAAAGGAAGTAAACTTTGACTCCGACTGGGAAAGTGGAATTAGTTCCAGCACACGAATTTTCTTCCTAAACGGAGGAGATACAGTAGATGTTACTCAAGGTTACCTTCAAGCT
>JAGBYG010000203.1 GCA_017628875.1 Clostridia bacterium | reverse complement strand
TCGAGTCAGCACTAACCCACGCGATTGTTTTGCTCCGCTTTTTCAAAAGCGCGAGCCCAAGCGGCTTGAGCGATTTTATTTTAACTAACTTCTCGATAAACCCCAATTTAGCAAAAACCGAGCAACCATACGATTGCTCGGTTTTGTTTTATTTTTTCTTAAACACAAGATATTTACTTATAATATAATTGGTAATTATAACCACAATGCTCGCAACAATCTTTGACCACAAATCTGCGGTAAAGGTCAAGATGAATTTGAAAGGAACGTAATTCATCGCGTTCAAAAGCCATACCGTACCAAAAGTGAGCGCGGTATCAAGTCCGAGCGTTCCCACTCTGCCAAGCGCAAATTTTGAAAGCTCTTGCGCGGTTTCTTTTTTTGTTGTTCCTCCCGCATTGAACACCCACTTTTTATTGGTGAAGAACGCAACAAGCACGCCTGCAATCCATTGTAAAATCTGCGCAGCAAGGCGAATCACGTTGAATTTTGGCGCGTCGGGTGAAATTCCGCCAAGATGCTCTGCAAAAAGCAAAATGGCAAAATATACGCCCATTGAAACGGCTGTTGTAATAACTCCAAACACAAGATAAACAATTATCTCGCGATATTTTTCAAACAATTTCTTCATTGTAATCAAGAAAGCTTATAGGTTGTTCCCGCAGAGCTGTCAATAAGAGTAATTCCCTTGTCTGCAAGATATTTTCTTATCTCGTCTGCGCGAGCATAATTCTTTGCCTTTTTAGCTTCGGCTCTCTCAACAATAAGTGTTTCAACCTCACGCGCAAGCTCCTCTGAAACTCCCTCGGGAGCAGCCGTTGCCTTCTTTGCTTCTTCTTCCATCTTTGTGCGAAGCGCATTTGCGTGACCGATGAGGTCAAGTGAAAGAACTCTATCAAAATCAGCAATAAGAGCGAGCTTTGTTGCGTCGTTAGTCTTTGCCTTAAGTACATCGTAAAGCGCGGTTACCGCCAAGGACGTGAGCAAATCGTTGTCCATAGCATCAGTAAATCTTGCCTTGAGAGTAGAAAATACCTCTGCATCCACTTCTCCGCCCTCTTTAAGAGTAGCAATTTTAGCTATAAGCTTGCCATATGCAATTTTTGCG
Source organism: Clostridia bacterium (assembly GCA_017628875.1). Lineage (GTDB taxonomy): Bacteria > Bacillota > Clostridia > Oscillospirales > CAG-272 > RGIG4608. The sequence continues at coordinate 3,664 of JAGBYG010000203.1, read as the reverse complement.
TTATCAAGGTTTTCATAGCTGAATACAAGGTTCTTTCTGTAATGGCTCTGCATACAGAAAAAGCGGTATTCCATAGGATCGTAGCCCTTGCTTTCAAGCAAAGAAACCGTCAAAAATTCGCCCGAGGATTTGCTCATCTTACCACTATTTGTGTTAAGGTGGAGCACGTGGAACCAATAGTTGCACCACTTGTGACCAATGTATGCTTCGCTCTGTGCAATTTCATTCGTATGATGAGGGAATGCATTGTCGATACCGCCGCAGTGGATGTCGAGCTTGTCGCCAAGATGCTTCATACTGATGCAGGAGCATTCAATATGCCAACCGGGATAACCGACACCCCAAGGGGAGTCCCATTTGAGTGCCTGATCCTCAAATTTTGATTTTGTAAACCAAAGAACGAAGTCATTTTTATTCTTCTTGTTTGTATCTTCTTCAACGCCCTCACGAACACCAACTGCAAGGTCTTCTTCCTTGAAATCGTTGAAAATATAGTATTTTTCAAGCTTTGAGGTGTCAAAATACACGTTTCCGCCTGTAACGTAGGCAAATCCCTTTTCAATAAGACCCTCAATTACCTTGATAAAATCATCGATGCAAGACGTTGCGGGCTCAACTATGTCGGGGGTTTTGATATTCAATTTGTCGCAATCTGCAAAGAAAGCGTCGGTATAGAATTTCGCAATTTCCATAACGCTCTTGTTCTCTCTCTTTGCGCCCTTGAGCATCTTATCCTCGCCCTCGTCGGCATCGGATGCAAGGTGTCCAACGTCGGTAATATTCATAACTCTCGTTACGTCATATCCAACATAGCGGAAATACTTTTCAAGTACGTCCTCCATAATATATGAGCGGAGATTTCCAATGTGAGCAAAATGATAAACCGTAGGTCCGCAGGTGTACATACTCACCTTGCCCGGCTCATTCGGAACAAATTCCTCTCTCTGTCTTGTAGCTGTGTTGTAAAGCTTCATTTTTTATACCTCTTTTGTTTATCTTTTCAATTTTTGTTTTTTCGAATAGTTAGTTGGAAATAAAAAAGGGAACTCCCTCAGTCGCGCGAGCGCGACAGCTCCCTCTGCGGAAGGAGCCTCGGCAAGATAATCTTTGGCTTGTAGCCGTGAAGTTTTGCAAAGTCTTGTAATATCTTATAATATCTAACAATTTGAACTATATAACTACGCACAAAAGTGCATCTAATAGAGCCCTCTTCCGCAGAGGAGGGTGGACGCGTAAGCGGACGGGTGGAGTTCCTCATTTGCGTAAAACTAACTTTTCAAACTCCCCATAAATCCCAATTTATTTAATAATTCTTGCAGGGATTCCAACTGCTGTTGCGTTATCGGGTAAATCGGTGAGGACTACCGCGTTCGCCCCTATTTTAACGTTGTTTCCTACCTCTATATTACCAAGTATCTTTGCCCCTGCGCCAACGAAAACGTTATTGTGGAGCGTTGGATGGCGCTTCCCTTTTGAACTTCCGCGTCCACCGAGTGTAACACCGTGAAAAATTGTGCAATCGTCACCGATTATTGCTGTTTCCCCAATAACCACACCACTTCCGTGATCGATAAGCAGACCCTTTCCAATAAAGCAAGCGGGATGAATTTCAATTCCCGTAAAAAACCTTGCAATCTGACTTATAATTTTTGCAATAATTTTAAAATTATTATAATAACAAACGTGCGCAACTCTATAAAGCAAAATCGCGTGAACACCTTGATTTGTAAGGAATATTTCAACTTTTCCACGAGATACGGGATCTCTGCTTTGTACCGCTTCTACATCATATTTTATTTCATTTTTTATTGAAATTACTATACTTTTTACGTCCTCAATTACTCCTATCATAATTGCCTCCGTAAAAAAATCCTCTGCACCCACAAGGGTGCAGAGGCATAAAAAACGCGGTTCCACTCTGCTTGGGAGAAATTTAAGCTCCCCCATCTTTCATCTCTTAACGCGAGCAACGTCCGTCCGTTTCTTGACGGAACCTCAAAAGCGCACAAGCCGTTTTCATCAACGCGCCTTGCAGCCTGTGGGCGCACTCTCTGTGTGAAAAACAAACGGTTTCTTCTTTATCATCGGTTATATAAGCATTATACTCAATTTTTTATTATTTGTAAATAGTTTTTGAAAAATTATTTTTCATCGGCAATAACTGCAATACCAAGCTCTGCAAGAATTTTATCGTCCTGAGGAGCAGGACATTTACTCATAAGCTCGCTTGCATTCTGTACCTTCGGGAAAGCGATAACGTCACGAAGACTGTCTGCCTCGGTCATAACCATTGCAAGACGGTCAAGACCCATACCTGAACCACCGTGAGGAGGCGCACCGTATTTGTAAGCTTCTACAAGGAAGCCAAATTTTGCATCAATTTCTTCAGGTGTCAAGCCAAGAGCTTTGAACATCTTTTCCTGCAACTGCCAGTCTGTGATACGAATAGAGCCTGAAAGAAGCTCTGTGCCATTAAGTACCATATCATAGCATCTCGCATAAACCTTACCGGGATCGCTTTCAAGATAGGGCAAGCACTCTTCAAGAGGCATTGTGAAAGGATGGTGCATTGCATCCCAATGCTCTGTTTCCTCGTTCCACTCGAAGAATGGGAATTCTGTAATCCACAAGAAGTTGAATACGCCTGTTGGAATAAGGTCAAGCTTTCTTGCAACAATCTGACGAAGTGCGCCAAGTGTGGGAAGAACAACCTTGTTCTTGTCAGCACAGATAAGAAGCACGTCGCCCTTTTCAAGTCCAACGGTTGTATAGATAGCCTTAAGCTCGTCCTCTGTCATAAATTTAGCAAATGAGCAGTTAGGAGCATCGTCAACCCAACGAACGTAGGCAAGACCCTTTGCGCCAATACCCTTTGCGTGTTCTGTGAGCTTATCAATCTCTTTTCTTGTAAGAGTTGCCGCAGCACCCTTTGCAACGATACCGCGAACGCTACCGCCCATCTCAAGAGCTGACTTAAATACAACAAATTCGCTGTTTTTAACTGCTTCGGAAATATCGATAATTTCCATACCGTATCTTGTGTCGGGCTTATCGGAGCCGTAACGGTTCATAGCTTCGGTATATGTCATTCTCTGCATAGGAAGTTGAACGTCCACGCCAAGTGTTTCCTTGAACGCACGCTTGATAAAGCCCTCGTTCATAGCCATAATATCCTCTTGTGTTGCAAAGCTCATCTCAAGGTCGATCTGTGTAAACTCGGGCTGACGGTCAGCTCTGAGGTCTTCGTCACGGAAGCAACGAGCAAGCTGAATGTATCTGTCAAAGCCGGAGAGCATAAGCAACTGCTTATAAATCTGAGGTGACTGAGGAAGCGCATAGAAGCTGCCCTTGTGAATACGGGAAGGAACAATGTAGTCACGCGCACCTTCGGGCGTGGGCTTGATCATCATAGGAGTTTCAATCTCGAAAAATCCGTTCTCGTAGTAATATTCTCTTGCAATGCGTGCAATATCGTGACGCATCTTGATGTTTCTTTGAAGCTCGGGGCGACGAAGATCAACGTAACGGTACTTGAGAGCCGTTTCGTCTTTAACCTTCTTGTTGTCATTTACTTCAAAAGGAGGTGTCTGGGCAACGGAAAGGATTTTGAATTCCTTAACGTAAACCTCAAGCATACCTGTGGGAAGATTGGGATTTATTGCTC
>JAGBYG010000202.1 GCA_017628875.1 Clostridia bacterium | reverse complement strand
CAACACTTGACCTTGCAAATCCCCCAAGAACTGAAAACGGAGAAATCGACTACACGCAGGACTTCTTCGGCAAGAAGACAGGACTTACAGTTTCAGGTCAGCTCAACGTTGAAACCTATGCTATGGCATTTGCTAACGTATATACATTCGGTCCTACTTTCCGTGCAGAGCGCTCTAACACACAGCGTCACGCAGCAGAGTTCTGGATGGTTGAACCCGAGCTTGCTTTTGCAGACCTTACGGACTATATGGATACTGCTGAAGATATGATGAAGTTCGTTCTTTCCTACGTTATGGAAAACTGCCCTGCAGAGATGGAATTCTTCAACAAATTCTTCGACAACGGACTTATCGAGCGACTTACTGCTCTTGTAAACAGCGAGTTTGGTAGAATTACCTATACCGAAGCAGTTGAGAAATTGCAGAACTGCGGTCATACCTTTGAATATCCTGTATATTGGGGTATGGATCTTCAGACAGAGCACGAAAGATATCTCACCGAAGAAATCTTTAAGAAGCCCGTATTCGTAACCGATTATCCCAAGGATATTAAGGCATTCTATATGCGCCAGAATGATGACGGCAAGACAGTTGCTGCGGCAGATATGCTCGTTCCCGGTGTTGGTGAGCTTATCGGCGGCTCTCAGCGTGAGGAGAGAATGGAAAAATTGCTTGAAGCAATGGCTAAATTCGACCTTAACCCCGACGATTATTGGTGGTATCTTGAGCTTCGTAAGTACGGTGGATGCCGTCACGCAGGTTTCGGTCTTGGATTTGAACGTCTTATTATGTATATGACGGGCGTTTCCAACATCCGTGACGTTGAAGCATTCCCAAGAACAACAGGTAACGCAGAATTTTAATTAGTATTCATGTTGTGAGGGCGATTCGTGAATCGCCCCTACAATTATTCATTGAAAATATTCATAAAGGAGGTGTTCATTTTGAAATACAGTGAAATGAAACCTGAACAGCTTGAGAAGTTGTATCTTGAGCTTAAAAATGAATATAAAAATATATGCGAAATGGGACTTTCGCTCGACCTTTCGCGCGGTAAACCGGGCAGGGAGCAGCTCGATATGATGACGGGTATGCTCGACTGCATATCAAAGAGCGAGGACTGTATAAATGAAAATGGTGTTGACTATCGAAACTACGGAATTCTTGAGGGAATCCCCGAGGCGAAAAAGCTCTTTTCCGACCTTTTGAATATTCCACCTGAAAATATATTTGTTGCGGGCAACTCGTCGCTTAATCTTATGTACGACACGGTTGCACGCGCAATGCTTTATGGCGTGCTTGGAAGTGCAAAGCCGTGGTGCAAATTGCCTGTTGTAAAGTTTATTTGCCCCGCACCCGGTTATGACAGACATTTTGCTATCTGTCAATCTCTCGGCATTGAGATGATCACGGTTGATATGACACCCGAAGGCCCCGATATGGACGCGGTTGAAGCACTTGTTGCAAGAGACGAGAGTATAAAGGGCATTTGGTGTTGCCCGAAGTATTCAAATCCCGAGGGAATAACCTATTCTCCCGAAACTGTTGAGCGACTTGCAAAAATGGAAACCGCGGCAAACGATTTCCGTATCTTTTGGGATAATGCTTATGCTGTGCACGATCTTTATCCTGACAAACGCGATGAGCTTGTTGACATTTTTGAGGTTTGCCTTGAATGTGGTCATATTGACAGAGTTTTCTATTTTGCTTCGACTTCAAAAATTTCGTTCCCGGGCTCGGGTGTGGCGATTTTTGCAACGAGTACACGAAATTTCAATCAAATTCGTCCGATTTTGACGGCTCAGACAATTGGTTTTGATAAGATAAATCAAATTCGTCACGTCAAATATTTCGGAAATGCGGATAATATTCGAGCGCATATGATGAAACTCGCAGAGATTATTCGTCCGAAATTTGATATTGTTAAAAATACACTTCAGCGCGAGCTTGGTGAAAAGGGAATTGCCACTTGGACCGACCCAAACGGTGGATATTTCATCAGCTTGAATACACTTGACGGATGTGCAAAGCGCACCTATCAGCTTGTTAAAAAGGCGGGAGTGGTGCTGACCACGGTTGGCGCGACCTATCCTTACGGAAACGATTTGCGCGATAGAAATATTCGAATTGCACCCACTTATCCTTCAAATGATGAGCTTCAACAAGCGGTTGACGTCCTTTGCCTTTGCGTAAAGATTGCGAGTGTAGAGAAAATGCTTGATGTAATTTAAGGAGAATGTATATGAAACACAATTTCAAAAATATAATTGCTTTTATTATTGTTATGTCAGTTGTGTTTTCCGTTGTTGCCATTCCCGTGCGTGCTGAAGCAGGAATTTCAGAAGCCGTGCGAGAAGGGGATGATTTGGGCATCTTTGGTGTTTTTTTGAGTGCGTTTGTAGTGGTTGGAACAATAATACTATTCCCCATACTTTTAGTACTTTCTCTAATGTTTGGAGAAGAAGCCGCTACTGATATGTTGCACAATGCTTTGGGCAATTTAATATCGTAAAAAATTAGGAACTCCATTAGGAGTTCCTTTTGACTATTTATATGTAACATTTCCGTTCTCGTCGATTGAACCGTCGGAGCAGTGAACGGTATAGTGAACATCCCATTTGATATGGTAATTAATACTTAACCAATGCTCAGCTGTTCCGCCAAAATATACATCACTAAGACTGTCGCAATCGGTGAAAACGCTAACATCTATGTATGTGATGGTTTCTGGAACATATACTTTTTCAAGGGAAGTGCAGCCCATAAACATACAATAGGTCAAACGAGTGATAGCATCTCCCAATCTAACAGTTTTAAGTGAGGTGCAATCTTCAACAACGTAAGAACCTATCTCCGTCATTGTAGATGGAAAGTTTAGCTCAGTTAAGGACGAGCAGTTTTCAAACGCGCCGTTCTTAACATTGGATACGCTATCGGGAAGTGAAATTTCCGTCAGAGAATGGCACTCGCTGAATGCGAGAATACCAATGTATGTAATGCCGTTTGGTATTGTGATTTTTTCAAGGGACGTGCAATGCGAAAATGTGTAATCGGCAATTTCAGTTACGCCGTTTGGAATAGATATTTCGGTTAATGATGAGCAATCCTTAAATGCCATATAGCCAATACTGTTAACCGTGCTTGGAATTGAAATGCTTTTTAAATATTTGCAATCTGCAAATCCGTTTTTGTCTATGCCAACAACCAAGCCACCGCGATATTTTTCGGGAATAACTATTTCCTCGGAAAATTTTGCTTCACCGCAGGACACGATATAAGTTCCGTCGGGTTGCTTATAAAAGGCAAGCCCCTGCGGATTTTCTATTTGTTCAAATAAGTAGGGAAGTGAAATTAATCCTGAAATCAATAAAATTATGCAGGATATTATTAATACTACAGTTGATTTTTTCATAATTTTTCCTTTGTAATAGATTTATAAACTCATTTTATCACTTTTTTATTAGAACTGCAATGCTTTTTTTAAAAATATTAATCCATATTGACATTTTTTGCATAAATGATATAATTAAATCGTAAAATATTTTACATAAAAGGAGAATTTTGATATGATGGATTTTTTGAACAACTTTTTTAACAATATTGGAAAAACAATCAAGGGTATTGCTCGTTTTTCACTTGTGGCGGGAACTATTTACGTTATAGTAACCGGCTTGATTTCGATTTTGGAATTTGGCGCATTTGGAATTACTACTATAATAACGGGTATTGTATCCGTTGCTTTTGCTTCAATAGTACTTTACGGCTTCGGTCATTTGATTGAAAAGGTTGAAGAAATCGCAGATAATACAAGATATAGATAACTGAATACATAAATTAAAAAGCACCGTTCATTTGAGCGGTGCTTTTGTTTTCAAATTTTGATTTATCGGGGAGTTAGTTTGAAACAAGAAAGGGGAACTCCCTCCGTCTTTGCCTAAGGGCAAAGCCACCTCCCTCTGCGGAAGGAGGCTCTGTAAGATATTCCATCGCGTGTAGCCGTGAAGTGTGATAAAATTTTATAATGCCT
>JAGBYG010000201.1 GCA_017628875.1 Clostridia bacterium | reverse complement strand
CGCGTGTTTTATCGAAATTTTACGTCGAGTCAGCACTAACCCACGCGATTGTTGTGCCGCGCTTTTTCAAAAGCGCGAGCCCCAGCGGCTTGAGCGGTCTTAACTTAACTAACTCCCTGATAAATCAAAATTTGAACAACCAAACTACAAGTGAGGGAAAAATGAACAAATCCGAAGCATACCACAAAAAAATGACCGAGGAATCGGTTTCGAAAATAATAATATCGCTTGGAATTCCGACGACGATTTCGATGTTGATAACCAACATATACAATATGGCGGACACGTATTTCGTGGGTGGCCTTGGCGATAGCGCGCAGGCAGCCACGGGAATTTTATTCACGTTGCAGTGCATCATTCAGGCGATTGCCTTTATGCTTGGTCACGGATCGGGCACATTTGTTGCAAAATATCTTGCGCAAAAAAATCTTGACCGTGCATCTACCTACACTACTACTGCATTTGTAGCCGGTGGAGTGATGGGACTAACTCTAATGACACTTGGCTTAACGTTCCTTGAGCCATTTTTGAGATTTCTTGGAAGTACAGAAACGATTTTGCCCTATGCAAAGGACTATGGGATGTGGATTTTGATTTCCTGTCCGTTCCTTATCTGTTCACTCGTACTAAACAATGTGCTTCGTTATGAGGGCAAGGCGTTTTACGCAATGTTTGGTCTTACCACAGGCGGTATTCTCAATATTTTCGGAGATTACCTTCTTATAGAAATCTTTGATATGGGCGTTTACGGAGCGGGACTTTCAACTGCTATTTCGCAGATGATAAGCTTTACAATACTTTTGGTTTTGTATTTGAAATACGCTCAAAGCCGACTTTCGCTCAAATTTATGGCAAAGGATGGAGAGGTATATCTCAATATCTTCAAAATGGGATTACCCTCGCTTATTCGTCAAGGACTTACGTCCGTTTCAAACGGCTTGCTCAACAATCTTATCAAACCCTTTGGCGATGCACCCATTGCCGCTATGAGTATCGTTCAAAAATACTCATCCTTTGTTATGTGCGTGGGACTGGGCATCGGTCAGGGTTATCAACCCTTTGCATCTTTTAACTATGAACTTAAGGAATATGACAGAGTTAAAAAGGGAAGCAAGTTTTTACTTGCCTTTGGAACAATTGCAGTTGGCGTTCTTGCAACGGTTGGATTCATTTTTGCGCCCACTATCATATCGCTTTTCCAAAAGGATCCTGCGGTTATAGAGGTAGGAACCCCCGCGCTTCGATATGCAAGCATAGGTCTTTGGTTTTTGCCAATATCCGTTGCGTGCAATATGCTTTATCAAAGCATAAGAGAAGCGGCAATGGCATCATTTATGGCGATTATGCGCTCGGGTGCGGTATTAATTCCCGTTTTGCTTATCACAAATGCATTATGGGAACTTGACGGAATTATTATGTCGCAGGGTATTTCAGATATTTTGACGGGCATTATCACCTTGCCATTCTTTATAAGATTTTTCAAAAAAACTCCCTCAACTGCAGAGGCAAAGGAGAATTTATGAAAATTAATGCAAAAAAAGTTAAGCAATATATCCCAATAACCTTTATGGGAATTTGCGTTCTTGGGTTTTTAATATTTACCGCAATCAATAAGGATTTCAGTATAGCGGATTTTCTTGAATTGACAAGGGGATATCCTGTTATTACGTCTACTGCGGTAATTATTGCCTTTATTATCAAGGGCTTTGTTGTGTTCGTGCCTTATGCTGTGATTGCTATTTCAACTATGGCACTCCTTGATTTTCCTGCCGCGCTTGTGACGGTTATTGTTGGAACGATAGTCAATCTTTCTGTGCCTTATTGGACGGGGCGACTTACTAAAGACGATTGGATTCAAAAAATTCTTGATAAAATTCCAAAGGCGCGTCCGTATTTTGAGGCGAGTGACAATCTCTTTTTGCTCAGCTTCACACTTCGCGCGATGAATCTTTCCAACGAGTGTTTGGGTTTGCTTTTTGGCTCTGCCGGATTAAAATACATTCCGTATATGATAGCAAACGGTATCGCCATTTTGCCAAGCGCGATAAGTTATGTTATCATTGGCAAGGATATGAATTTATTAGAGTCGTTGAGGTCTCCGATTTTTTGGAGTGCGATAGTTGTTGATTGTCTTATGGTTGCAGTTATGATGCTCTATTTCAAAAGAAAAAAGAAAAAGAAGGAGCTTGAAAAAGCCGATAAATAGCATAAAAGCTCCCAAACGGGAGCTTTTTGCATAAATTTTTAAATTTTTTTTGATTTTTGTTACACTTTTTCAAAAAAATCTTGACTATAGTATTGAAAGAAATATTCAGAAAGGAAACTTTTTATGAAGAGATTGATATATATACTTTTAGTATTATCTATTATTTTTGCGCTGGTCGGATGCAATGCCGCTCCGAAAGCTGAAGCGCCCGGATTTAATGATGATGACAATTATCCAAGTGACTTTCCGCAGGATAACGCGAGTATACTTGGTTGCTTTGAATTTGAATGGAATGAGGAATATGGGGGCTACTTCGTTTACGAAAATGACGATAATCGGTATATAGATTTGGTTATCCCGAGTGAATATAAGGGCAAGCCGGTAGTTGGCATAGGTAAATATGCCTTTAATTCATACGCCAAGGTAAGAACGGTTATTATTCCCAAGAGCATACAAGTCATAGATAGCTTTGCATTCAGTTATTGCGATTATCTTCAATACATCGAATTTGAAAATGGAAGCACTCTCCGTATGATAAATGATTACGCATTTAATAACTGCAAGATACTTTCAAGAATCGACGTGCCTGCGGGTGTGGAAAGGATAGGTTACAGAGCATTTTCGACCTGTCCTATGCTCAGCAAAATAAACGTTGATAACCAAAGTGTGTATTATTGCACTATAAATGATTGCGTTTATTCAAAGGATATGACAACACTTGTCGTTGTAGTACCTACCTATAGCGAAAAGGAATTTATCGTACCCGAGGGCGTTGTTGATATTATGGAAGGAGCTTTTCGCGATTGCGATAATATTGAAAGTATCGTTATTCCAAGCACCGTTAAAGCTTTGGGAGATAATCTTATCGGTGCATTTTTAAAGGAGATAAATTTTGCGGGAACCATTGAAGAATGGGGAACCATCGAAAAGGGCGCAAAATGGGATGAAAAGGCGAAGGATTACATTGTAGTGTGTACTAACGGAACAATAGAAAAAGGGGAATAATCTTCTTTGTGAATTTTAGTAAATAAGGACATTTTATGAATATATTTAAACGAATGCGAGTTCCTGTTTCCGATGAAGAAATTGTAAATCTTTATTGGGAGAGGGACGAAAGAGCGATAGAGGAAACGGATATTAAATATCATAAATATCTATTTGCCATAGCTTATAATATTTTATACAGCGACGAGGACAGTGAGGAGTGCCTTAATGACACGTATATAGGCGCGTGGAATTCTATGCCACCGCAAAGGCCGCTTAATCTAAAGGCGTTTTTGACTACAATTGTGCGTCGGGTTGCAATAAACCGATATAACGAGAGTAAAAAACAGAGGAATATTCCGTCAAACCTGACCGCTGCTCTTGACGAGTTTGATTATATGCTCGGTGATAATTCCATTGAATATGAGATTGACGAAAAGCGTCTTGGAGAGGTGATAAGCGCATATCTCAAAACGCTTTCTAAAAGGCACAGATACGTATTTATGAGCAGATATTATATGGCGGAGCCAATAGAAAAGATTGCAAGTGATTTGTCAGTCAGCAAATCCACGGTAAACAAGGACATTGCAATTATTAAGGAAGGACTTAAAAATGCTTTGGAAAAGGAGGGCTACAAGGTATGAAAACTGAAAAATTCAATAATGCGCTTGAATATTTGGATTACGACCTCGTTGACGAATTTGTCAAGGAAAAGGAAGCAGTGCAAAAAAGAAAAGCGCGCAGAAAGACAATTTCGATACTAACTCCTCTTGCAGCCTGCCTTGTGTTGTTTATCAGCGTTAGTTCTGCGTTATTTGGGTATAATATGGCATTTGATAAGGGCGGAAATCAAAGTCCTGAAAATCTTCAAGTCTTTTTTGAAAAGGACGGACGATTTGTTTTTGAATATCAAGGTAGAGTATATCAAGCATTTGTAACTCCTATGATAGGTAGCGAAAGTGTTGATTTTGCCGAGGGCGAATCGGTGTCGATAAAAGACGTTGGCGAGTTGATAAGTACAGTTAGCGTAACTGACAAAAACGGAAATACCGCAAATATGGAAATTTATTCAAGCAAGGGAGATTCAGCGCAAGGAGAGATCCTTCTCAAGCTCGACAGCGGCTACTTTCTGGCTAAGGGGATAGATTGAGTTCGAATTTTGATTTGTAGGTGACGGGCGATTCGTGAATCGCCCCTACGATAGAAACGGATAATTCAGTCTTCTGTATAGACGTTTTCGATGAAATTCAAGATGACTTTGGCGATCTGCGCGCGGGT
>JAGBYG010000200.1 GCA_017628875.1 Clostridia bacterium | reverse complement strand
ATTATAAAATTTTATCACACTTCACGGCTACACGCGATGGAATATCTTACAGAGCCTCCTTCCGCAGAGGGAGGTGGCTTTGCCCTTAGGCAAAGACGGAGGGAGTTCCCCTTTCGACTTCAACTAACATTCCGATAAATCAAAATTTGTATTTACCACTTGAAGTTTGACACTTTTTTCACAATATACAAATTTGACAAGTTTTCAATAATTTTCTTTGTATATTTGTTATAAAAATAATTGACATTTATCGATTGATTTGATATAATAAATTGGTTAAACTTAAATATTAATATGAAGGAGTGAAGAAATTGCCTTTATTCAATTTACCGGGTGTATCCCTTCCCCATAAAAAAGGGACTGCTAAAAAAACTCCCGTGGCTATGCCCACGCCTACAAGCGTGCTTATTCCGCTTTCAATGCACATTGGCGCGCCTGCCACTCCCGTAGTTAAAACGGGAGACATCGTAACCGTTGGTCAGATTATTGCCGAGGCATCGGGTTACGTTTCAGCAAAAATTCATTCAAGCGTTTCGGGTAAGGTTAAAAACACCGACACAACAATTCTTTCAAACGGAAGAAAGGTGTCTGCAATCCTTATCGAAAGCGACGGACTTAACACTCCCTGCGAAACACTTGCTCCACGCGAGGTAAATACTCTTGAAGAGCTTGTGCAGGCAGTTAAGGACAGCGGTATCGTTGGTCTTGGCGGTGCGGGATTCCCCACAGCAGTTAAGCTCAACGTTAAATCTGTTGAGGAGATCGTCATCAACGGTGCAGAATGCGAACCCTATATCACTAGTGATACACGCACAATGCTCGATCGTGGCGATGACATCAGATACGGAATTGAAATTCTCAACAAATGCTTAAACCCTCAAAGAGTGATTTTCGGTATTGAAAAGAACAAGCCCGAATGTATTGAAAACATCACAAATCTCACATCTAATATTGAAAATGTGACCATTGCTCCACTTAAGGCAATGTATCCTCAGGGCGGAGAAAAGGTACTTGTTTATCACACTACAGGTAAAACCATTATGGAAGGAAAGCTCCCAATTGATGCAGGTGTTATAGTTATCAACTGCACAACCCTTGCAGAAATTGCTTCCTTCATAAGAACCGGTATGCCCCTTGTAAAGAAGTGCATAACAATCGACGGCGGCGCGGTTGCAGAGCCCAAGAACGTTGTTGCTCCGATCGGCACAAGAATTACCGACCTTATCACATTCGCGGGCGGAACAAAATCCGAGCCCAAAAAGGTTATCCTTGGCGGTCCTATGATGGGTTGGTCAGTTGAAAGTATGGAAATGCCCGTTATGAAAAACACAAACGCAGTTCTTTTCTTCAACGAAAGGGAAGCTACCGTTCCCGAACCCACCGCTTGTATTAAATGCGGTAACTGCGTTAATGCTTGTCCTTTCGGACTTGACCCTAAGGCATTCGTACAGGCACTTCGCGCAGGTGACGATGAAGCACTTGTTAACCTTAAGGCAAATATCTGTATGGAGTGCGGATGCTGTTCATTCGCATGCCCTGCTAAGCGTCAGCTCGTTCACACGAACAAGATCGCTAAAGCAAAAGTAATGAAAATTCTTAAAGAACGTCAGGAGGCGAAAAAATAATGAATAATCTTTTGACTGTTTCTCCATCCCCACATATAAGAAGTCCCAGAACAACGAGTTCAATTATGGCAACGGTGCTTTTGGCACTCTTCCCCGCTGCACTTTTATCAGTAGTGCTCTTTGGATTCAAAGCATTTATGATACTCCTTGTATCAAATCTTGCTTGCGGACTCCTTGAATACGGCTGGTGCCGTCTTACAAAAAACAAAAACACTGTTCCCGACCTCTCTTGCTTCGTAACGGGCACACTTTTGGCTCTTACTCTTCCTGCAAATTTCGGTGAATGGAAAAATTTGTGGATGATAGTTGTCGGTGCATTTATTGCAATCATCATTGTTAAAGAATTTTTCGGTGGAATCGGATACAATTTTGCAAATCCCGCAATTACTGCAAGAATTGCGATGCTTGTTTGCTTCCCCGATCTTATGACTGCAACTGTACATACTAATTTCACTAACGTCGAGCTTGCTTCGGGTGCTACTCCTCTTGGAGATATTGCGGCCGGCAAAGCAGAGCTTCTTCCAGATTGGACGCAGATGTTCTTGGGTAACCACGCAGGTGCTATCGGTGAGGTTTCAGCGTTTGCGCTCCTTGTTGGCGGTATCATTCTTATCGCATCTAAGGTTATCACTTGGCACATTCCCGTTTCCTTTATCGCAACGGTTGGTCTTTTCACACTTATGACGGGAACTTACCCCTCATATCAAATCATTGCGGGCGGTCTTATGATCGGTGCATTCTTTATGGCAACCGACTACGTAACAAGCCCCGATACTGCT
>JAGBYG010000199.1 GCA_017628875.1 Clostridia bacterium | reverse complement strand
CGCCTCTTTTCTTGTCTGCCTTACGGCAGCCATTTGCTAATGCAAAATCGAAAAGTGAAAAAGCTCCGCAAAACTTTTTGTAGAGCTGTCGCGCAAGATTTCGCGCAAATCGTATTGTTTGATGAAATCAAACAATACATAACACTTATCTCGGTGTAGAACAGGCACCTCGAAAATCTGTGATTTGCTATTACAAAGCGAAGCCGTTTTGCTATCTAAAGAACTATGTGCTGTGTAGCAAGGCGCGTTTTCCTGTTTGCTCGCAAACAGGAAAACATTTGTGACGTAAGTCACGCGAATTGCGCGGAGTCTGTGGAGTTAGCACAAACGTCATACCTGTTGGGCGTAGCTCTATAAAAGCTTTTTTGGTTACTTTTTTCTCGAAAAAAGTAACAATTTTTACTTTGTAACTTCTCCCCGACAAATCAAAATTTGAAATAACCAAAAAGGTGAAAAATATGAAATTTTTTGACTCCCACGCGCATTATTTTGACGCGTGGTTTAACGAATATGAAGGCGGTGCAGAAGCTCTTCTTGATAAGATTTTTGCAGAGAACGCCTTCGCTATAGTAAATATTGCGACCAATCCCGAAAATCTTAGAGAGTGCATCGCGCAGGCGCAGAAATATGAAAATATGTACGTTTCATCCGGCATTCACCCCGAGGATTGCCTTTATATAGACGATATTGATTTTGCTCTTTGTGAGATTGAAGCATCAATTTGCGATGAAGCCAAAAGAAAAGAGAATAAGATTGTTGCCATTGGTGAGATAGGGTTTGACTATCATCTTGAAAACCTCACAGACGAGGTAAAAGAGAAGCAGAGATATGTGTTTGAAAGACAAATGCAAATGGCTGAAAATTACGGTCTACCCGTGATAATTCACGACAGGGAAGCGCACGGTGATTGCTTTGAAATGGCCATTAAATATCCTGAAGTTAAGGGTATTTTCCATAGTTATAGTGGCTCTGCAGAGATGGCGCGCGAGCTTGTCACACGCGGTTGGTACATCTCATTTTCGGGTGTTGTGACATTCAAAAATGCAAACCGTGTTCGAGAGGTATTGTCCACAATTCCGCTTGATAGATTGCTTGTCGAAACCGATGCTCCGTATCTTGCGCCCCATCCTAATCGCGGCAAGATGAACCACTCGGGCAATCTTGAATATACCGCCGGTATGATCGCTTCCATTTTCGGCAAAACTTCCGAGGAAATCGCGGAGATTACCTATAAAAATGCAGAAAAAATCTATAATTTGTAAAGAAAAAGCACCCAAATGGGTGCTTTTCTCATCTTTTTTTCTTGTGCTTGGGTTTGCTGCCATTTGATGCTTTTATACTTATCAGAGTGCCGAGGGGGAATGTTGCAAGGGTGAGTGCATTGAGTAGGAGGCGTGTGCCGATATTTGTTCCGGTTGATAGTGAGTGTGGAATAACAAAGGATGCCACAAGCGAGAGAAGAACAACTCCTCCTCCACAGATCAAGCTCACAAGATAGGGTGAGCTTTTATTTAATTTTGAACAAATAAATCCGCCCAAAATTGCGCAAACAAATGGTAAAACGTAGCCCACGGGCGTAACGAATGCTGTGGGATCGTCGGTGAGTAATGCCGCCGCTGTGCTAGCGAACATTAATGCAAATCCAACACCAACGGTTACGAGTATGCCAAGAAAGGACGATTTTAAGGTTTTGTTCATAGCGCTGTCCTTTTTTATCGTGTTTTTTCTAACTGATTTATAAACCGTTCTCTGATTTTTCATATTTTCCTCCCAATTTACTAAGGTTTTTTATAAAATCTATGCTGATATGCGTAAGAATATGAAAAATGTTCAAATTTTGATTTATAGGGGAGATAGTTAAGTTAAAACCGCTCAAGCCGCTTGGGCTCCCACTTTTGAAAAAGTGGGGCAAAACAATCGCGTGGGTTAGTGCTGATTTGACGTAAATTTTCGATAAAACACGAGTGTTTTATCGGTACAAATAACAAAATATCCTTATGAAAATAAATTTTCAACGGACATTTTATTATTCGTACTACGCACATCAAACCCAAAGGTTTGATGTTCTAAAATTTACTTTGTTTGAACGTAGCCATAAGCACATATAAAGAGTCTATGTGCATTG
>JAGBYG010000198.1 GCA_017628875.1 Clostridia bacterium | reverse complement strand
GCACATATAAAGGGTCTATGTGCAGTGTAGCAAGGCGCGGTTTTTATCGCACTTGTGCGGTAAAAAACATTTGTGACGAGCGCGAAGAAGTGAGTCACGCGAGTTGCGCGGAGTCTGTGGACTTAGCACAAATAATATTTCTGTTGGGCGTAGCGCGATAAAAAGCTTTTTGGTTACTTTTTCTCGAAAAAGTGACAATTCTTTACTTTGTAACTTCTCCCCGATAAATCCCAATTTATCATTTAAAAATATTTTTATTATGCGGTAACGAAAATGAAAAAACTACAAATAGCATACCCAATAATTGTTGAGGGTAAATATGATAGAATGAAGCTCCTCTCGGTGTGCGAGGGGTTGATAATAAAGACGGACGGCTTTGGCTTATTTAAGAAGGAGGAGAAGGCGGCTCTTATTCGCGCGCTTGCAGAGAAGTCACCTATAATCGTGCTTACCGACAGTGATGGTGGGGGCAAGGTTATCCGTTCGCACATATCCGCCCTTGTGCCGAAGGATAAGTTAATTCAGCTTTACATTCCCAAAATCGAGGGCAAGGAAAAGCGCAAAGCGGAGGCGTCTAAAGAGGGATTTTTGGGTGTTGAAGGTATGGAAAACGAGCTTTTATATAATCTTTTGGCTCCATTTTCGAGCGAAAATGACGCAGGAGCAAGCGAAAAACTCATAAAAATTGCTCAAAATCCTCTTTCAAAAGTAGATTTTTATGTTGACGGACTTACCGGTGGCGAAAATTCATCAAGAAAACGCGATGAACTTGCGCAAAAATTCGGGCTTCCATCGGGTATGACACCTAGTGCGCTTCTTGAGGCGCTCAAAGTTGTGGCGACCTATGAAGAATATCTTGAGGCTGTTTGCAGAAAGGGTAATTAATGTTTGTTTTTGAACTTATAAAATCTATATTTTTAGGAATAATCGAGGGTATTACCGAGTGGCTTCCAATCAGCTCCACAGGGCACATTATCCTGTTTGACGAGTTCTTTCCAATGACTGTAGGTGCTGACGTTCACCCCGATTTCACGGCAGAATTTATGTCGATGTTTGAGGTGGTCATTCAAATGGGCGCAATAATGGCTGTTGTGGTGCTTTTTTGGAGCAAATTGTGGCCTTTTTCTAAAAACGCGAGCAGGGAAGATAGAAAAAACGTGTGGCAAACTTGGTTCAAGGTTTGTGTGGCGAGTATTCCTGCTGCCCTTGTGGGTATAGTCCTTGACAAAATAATTGAAAAATCAACAGGGCGCGACATCGACGGTTGGCTTTATAACGGCACGGTGGTTGCGCTTATGCTTATAATTTACGGAGTTTTATTCATTTTGATAGAAAAAAGGAACGCTAAAAAAGAGGCAAAAATAACCGAAATTTCTCAAATTTCGTATAAATATGCGTTTTTGCTTGGCGCGTTTCAGATGCTTGCGATAATTCCCGGTACGTCGCGCTCAGGTGCGATAATTCTTGGCGCGATACTCATTGGATTTTCGCGTCCTTGTGGGGCTGAATTCTCGTTTTTTATGGGAATTCCTGCAATGGTGGGCGGTTCGCTTATCAAAACACTCGGATTTGTGCAGTTTGTGGATGGAGAGAACTCCTGTGGGGTGGCGCTTTCTATACCGAGTGAAGCGTGGGTAATTCTTGCTGTAGCAACGGTTGTTGCCTTTGCTGTGTCGATGGTTGCAATTAAATTTTTGATGAATTTCGTTAAAAAACATTCCTTTGCACCGTTTGGGGTATATCGTATAATCTTGGGTGTTGTAGTGTTGCTTTGTTTTAAGTTTTGATTTGTAGAGGAGAAGTTACAAAGTAAAGAATTGTCACTTTTTCGAGAAAAAGTAACCAAAAAGCTTTTGTAACGCTTTGCCCGAGAGTCGTATAGTCCGTGCTAAGTCCACAGACTCCGCGCAACTCGCGTGACTCACTTCTTCGCGCTCGTCACAAATGTTTTTACCGCACGAGTGCGTTAAAAACCGCGCCTTGCTACACTGCACATAGAGTTTTTATATGTGCTTATGGCTACGTTCAAACAAAGTAAATTTTTGAACATCGAAGCTTTAGCTTTGATGTTCGTAGTCCAAACAATAAAATACTCGTTGAAAACTCGTTTTCATAAGAGTGTTTTGTTG
>JAGBYG010000197.1 GCA_017628875.1 Clostridia bacterium | reverse complement strand
GCCGTGATGTTTTGCAAAACCTTGTAATGCCTTATAATATTTGACAATTTGAACTATATGTCTATAGTCGAAAGTGCATCTAACAGAGGCTCCTTCCGCAGAGGGAGCTGTCGCGCTCGCGCGACTGAGGGAGTTTCTCATTTGTTTTAAACTATCTTTTTAACTCCCCGATAAATCAAAATTTGAAAACTTTTCTCAAAAAAGAGCAATCAACTCTTGATAATTTTCTTTATTTATGTTATACTAATATGAATTATTGTGTAAAAAAACGAAAAGGATGGTGAAAAAATGGCAAATTATCGCAGAGGAAGAATAAATGACGAGGTTCAGAAGGAGCTTGCAAGCATACTTCGTGACGTTAAAGACCCAAGAGTTAGTGGAGCATTTGTGTCCGTTACCGCGGTTGACGTAACGCCCGACCTCAAATATGCAAAAATATATTACAGCTCTCTTATGGGCGATAAAAAGGAAGTTGCAAAGGGGCTCAAGGCGGCTTCGGGCTACATCAGAAGCCAGATAGCTCAAAGACTTAATTTAAGAATTACCCCCGAGCTTACCTTTATACTTGATGATAGTGTTGCTCACGGTGCTCATATTTCAAAATTGCTCAATAGCATCACGTTTTCCGAGGATTTTGAAGAAGACGGCGGTGAAGAATAATGCGAGAGTATAGACAATATCAGCTTGATGACGTTTGTCGTTTTCTGATTGAGAAAAAGAATACGCTTATTTTGTTCCACGTGCGCCCCGACGCAGATGCGATTGGCGCTTCGTTTGCCTTGAAGCTTGTGCTTGAGGCAATGGGAACAAAGGTGCTTTGCGCGTGTGAAAGTGAAATACCCTCGCGCCTTGCGTTCCTTACTGAAAAGCATCAAAAAAGCGCGAAATTTGAAAATATTGATCAAAACTTTGAGTTTGAGTGCGTAATCACGCTTGACACTGCAAGTCCTGTTCAGCTTGGAAATTTGCAAAAGCTTTTTGAAAACCGTGTTGACCTTATGATTGACCACCACGAAAACGGGACGAAATATGCGGATAACTATATTCGCGCAGATTATGCCGCAACGGGTGAGATAGTTTACGAAATCGCTACAAGACTTGTTGAAATGGGCGAGCTTCAAACAATTCCACGCGATGCTTATGACCTTATTTATGCGGCTCTTAGCTCGGACACGGGTTGTTTTAAGTATTCAAACGTTTCTCCCCACACGCATCTTTGTGCGGCAGAGCTTATTTCTGCAGGAGTTGATGCGGCGGAAATAAATCACAAGCTTTTTGATTGCAAGAGCGAAAAAATGCTTGCCGCAGAATCGGCGGGCTTTCAAAATATGAAATTTTTTCATAATCGTAAAATTGCGGCTGTGCTTTTCCCGTTTGATTTAAAGCAGAAGCTTGAGCTTGAGGACGAGCACCTTGAAACGCTTGTTGACGTTGCGCGTGCAGTTGACGGAGTTAAAATTGCAATGAGTGTGCGTCAATCTACGGCATACCGTTCATTCAGAATTTCACTTCGTTCGTCTTGTTCTTTCGACGTTTCAAACGTTGCAAAGCATTTTGGCGGAGGCGGACACGCAAAGGCGGCGGCTTGTACTATTGAAGCAGATTCAATAGAATTCGCAACGCGCCTTGTGGTTGACGAGATTATGCGCCGTTGGGGAAAATAATAAGTTACAAATATAAAATACATATTCTTTGCCCATTCGCAAAGGAGAAGGAGATAAATAATGACAAACAAACCAAAATATTACATTACAACAGCGATTGCATATGCATCTCGCAAGCCACACTTTGGAAACACCTATGAGGTAATTATGACCGACGCAGTTGCTCGTTATAAGAGAGCGCGCGGCTTTGACGTGTTCTTCTGCACGGGTACTGATGAGCACGGACAGAAGATTGAGGATCTTGCAAAGGAAGCGGGTATCACACCCAAGGCATATGTTGACGGAGTAGCCGGCGAAATAAAGGGCGTTTGGGACAAGATGAACACGTCCTATGACTACTTTATCCGTACAACCGACGATTATCACGAGCGCGCTGTTCAGAAGATGTTTAAGAAATTCTATGACAAGGGCGATATATATAAGGGTAAATATGAGGGTTGGTACTGCACGCCTTGTGAATCTTTCTTTACAGAAACTCAAGCAGTTGACGGCAAGTGTCCCGACTGTGGTCGCGAGGTAAAGAGAGCAGAGGAAGAAGCATATTTCTTCAAGATGAGCAAATATGCGGACAAGCTCTTGGCACACATCGAGGCAAATCCCGAGTTCATTCAGCCCGAATCAAGAAAAAAGGAAATGGTTAATAACTTCCTTAAGGTTGAAGGCGGTCTTCAGGACCTTTGCGTTTCTCGTACATCTTTCACTTGGGGTATTCCCGTTGATTTTGATACCAAGCACGTAACTTACGTTTGGCTTGATGCGCTTTCAAACTATATTACAGCAATCGGCTTTGACCCCGACAAATCATTTGACGAGCAGAGCGAAAATTTCAAGAAATGGTGGCCCTGCGACGTTCACGTTATAGGTAAGGATATTCTTCGTTTCCATACTATTTATTGGCCAATCTTCCTTATGGCACTTGATATTCCGCTTCCTAAAAAGGTATTTGGACATCCTTGGTTCAACTTTGGTATGGACAAGATGTCAAAATCAAAGGGCAACGTGATTTATGCCGACGAGCTTGCTGACGAATTCAGCGTTGATGCAGTTCGTTACTATGCGCTTTCAGAGATGCCCTATGCAAATGACGGCTCTATCACTTATGAAGCGGTAATTAAGAGATATAATACTGACCTTGTAAACAATCTTGGTAACCTTGTTAAGCGTACACTTGATATGGAGAAAAAGTATTTCGATAAGGTTGTTCTTGCTCCCACTTGTCCCGATGCACTTGATGATGAATTGAAGGCAGCTTGCGTTAAGGCGTATGATTCCTATATTGCAAATATGGACGATTATCACCTTGCAGATGCGCTCACATCCGTTTTCGAGATGTTCTCAAGAGCTAATAAGTATATCGACGAAACAACTCCTTGGGTGCTTGCAAAGGACGAAAGTAAGAGAGAAAGACTTGGAACAGTTCTTTACAATCTTCTTGAAACTATCCGTTGGGGTGCTATCCTTCTTGCTCCTTTCGTTCCCGAAACGAGTGCAGAAATTTTTGCAGAGCTTGGCACAGATGCAACAGAGCTTGATTCCATCGGTACACTTGAAAAATTCTGCGGAATTGAAGCAGGCAAGTGCGTAGGTGATTCTAAGGTGCTTTTTGCCCGTGTTGATGAGGAGAAAAAACTTGCCGAGCTTGAAGAAAAGAGAAAGGCAAAGTTTGCTCCAAAGGTAGAAGAACCCAAAATTGAAAAACCCGAAGGACTTGCGCTTATCGGTATTGAGAATTTTATGTCCGTTGAGCTTCGTGTTGCAAAAATTCTTGAATGTGAGCCCGTTCCGAAGGCAAAGAAGCTCTTGAAACTCAAGGTTGATCTTGGTTATGAGCAAAGACAGGTGGTAAGTGGAATTGCGAAGTTCTATACTCCCGATCAGCTTATCGGCAAAAAGGTAGTGCTTGTTACTAACTTAAAACCTGCAACTCTTTGCGGAATTGAGTCAAACGGTATGATTTTGGCTTCAGGCGAAGAACAGGTAAGAGTGATCTTCCTTGACCCCGAAACTCCTCTTGGAGAAAGAATTAGATAATATTTAAAGGGGAGATAGTTCTCCCCTTTGTTTGAAAAATAAGAGTTACAAAGAAAAGATTTGTCGCCTCTTTTCTTGTCTGCCTTACGGCAGCCATTTGCTAATGCAAAATCGAAACGTGAAAAAGCTCCGCAAAACTTTTTGTAGAGCTGTCGCGCAAGATTTCGCGCAAATCGTATTGTTTGATGAAATCAAACAATACATAACAATTTTCTCGGTGTAGAACAGGCACCTCGAAAATTTGTGATTTGCTACTGCAAAGCATAGGTCTGTTGCTATCTAAAGAACTATGTGCTGTGTAGCAAGG
>JAGBYG010000196.1 GCA_017628875.1 Clostridia bacterium | reverse complement strand
GGATATTGCTATAAAAACGGCTGCGCATAGTCAAAGCAAATTTTAGAAAAACAAATCTTTGATTTGGTTTTCGTAGTTCAGTTGATGAAATCCTTGTCGAAAATTTATTTTCGTAAAAGGATTTTAGCAAGTGAACCGATAAAACACTCGTGTTTTATCGAAAATTTACGTCGACTCTGCTCAAACCCTTTATCGCACAAATTAAACGTCCATTGGGCGTAGCGCGATAAAAGTTTTTTGCCTACTTTTTTTTCAAAAAAGTAGGAGCCCAAGCGGCTTTAGCGGTCTTAACTTAACTAACTCCCGACAAATCAAAATTTGACGTATAAAATCTATTCAAATATATGCGTTCTTTTACGTTTTAATGCTTTTATTGTTAACTATTTTTTGCAATTTATCTCCCAGTGCTACGGTTAGAGCGGGCAAGGATTTGGCAAGTCGCAGGGCTCTTTTCGGTTCAAGGGCCGTGCGCCAAGCCCATTCAAGATGCATCTTTTGAAGAAACACGGGCGCGCGCTTTTTCTTACCCGACCAGATATCGAGCGCACCGCCAAGGCAGGCGATAATTTTTATATCCGAAAGTTGATTTTTATGTGTGTTGACGAAGCGCTCCTGCCTTGGAAAGCCCATACACACAATCAAAACGTCGGGATTTGCCATTTTTATTTTATTAATTATCTCTTTTTCTTCCTCACCGTCAAAATAGCCGTTATGAACACCGCAAATTTTGAGGTTTGGATGCTTTTCGAGAAGATTTTTTGCCGCTTTTTTTGCTACCCCCGCGCGTCCCCCAAGCAAAAATATGCTTTTTCCCTCTCGCTCGGAAAGAGCAATCAATTCTTCTCCAAAGTCTATTCCTGCGACCTTGTTTGCGATAGGTGTATCTAAAAGACGCGAAGCAAGTAGCACGCCAACACCGTCGGGCAGCAAAATTGATGCGGAATTGAGTAGATTTCTTATCTCCTCACTTTTTCGCGCACCCTCAAGCATTTCAAGGTTCGGTGTAAAAAACACCCTGCTCTCTCTTGATACGAAGCTCGTTCTTGCAAGTCCCACCGCGCGCGAAAGCGGAATGTCGTCAATATAAATCCCAAATAAATTAACGTATTTTTTCAACATAAAACGTTTCTCCCGTTGACAAAATATGAAAAATGTGCTATCATTAATTATTATGATAGGTAAGTGTGCGCTTTATTCACATTTTACCGTTTTTTAGGGGAGTTTTGTTATGCCCTGCGGGTAAATTCAATCCAAAATTTCCTTGCTTTATGGCGGTCATAAGGCAAAACATTTGAGAAAATGGCAAAAGATAAAAAATTAGTTGAACAGATCACGTCAATGGACGTTGACTTCGCACAGTGGTACACCGATGTGTGCAAAAAAGCAGAGCTTATGGACTATTCAAGCGTTAAGGGTTGTATGATCTTCCGTCCATACGGCTATGCAATTTGGGAAAACATTCAAAAAAATCTTGACGCTCGCTTCAAGGAGCTCGGTCACGAAAACGTTTATATGCCTATGTTCATTCCCGAATCCCTTCTTCAGCGCGAAAAGGATCACGTGGAAGGATTTGCGCCCGAATGCGCTTGGGTTACTATCGGCGGTCAGAACAAGCTTGCTGAAAGACTTGTAGTTCGCCCCACATCAGAAACACTTTTCTGCGAGCATTTTAAAAATGTAATTCACTCCTACCGCGACCTTCCCAAACTCTACAATCAGTGGTGCTCGGTTGTTCGTTGGGAGAAAACTACTCGCCCCTTCCTTCGTACAAGTGAATTCTTGTGGCAGGAGGGTCACACAATGCACGAAACTGCAGAGGAAGCAAGAGAAGAAACACTCACAATGCTTAAGGTTTATGAGGACTTCTATCGTGATGCTCTCGCAATTCCTGCAATTACAGGTAGAAAGACAGATAAAGAAAAGTTTGCGGGCGCAGAAGAAACTTATACAATCGAACCTATGATGCACAACGGCGTTGCGCTTCAGGGTGGTACAACTCACTACTTCGGTGACGGATTTGCAAAAGCATTTGACATCACATTCGCAGGCAGAGATAATACAATTAGATATCCACATCAGACATCTTGGGGTGTTTCAACTCGTATGATCGGTGCTATCATTATGACACACGGTGACGATAACGGTCTTATCCTTCCCCCTGCAGTAGCTCCCATTCAGCTCGCCATCATTCCCGTTGCTCAGCATAAGGAAGGCGTGCTTGAAAGAGCAGACGAATTGAAGCGTCAGCTTGCTAAAAAGTTCAGAGTTAAGCTTGATGACAGTGATCAGTCCACAGGTTGGAAGTTCAGCCAGTACGAGATGAAGGGTGTTCCCGTTCGTCTTGAAATCGGTCCTAAGGATATCGAAAACAATTCTTGCGTTCTCGTTAGCCGTGTAACAAGAGAAAAGAAATTCGTTTCTCTTGACAACGTGCTTGAAGAGGTTGAAGCAATGCTTGCTCAGGTTCACAACGAGCTTTGCGACCGCGTAAGAAAGAATCTTGAAGAAAAAACTCATGTTGCAACCAACTTTGAAGAGTTCTGTGATATCGCAGAAAACAAGCCCGGCTACATTAAAGCAATGTGGTGTGGCGAGGTTGAATGCGAAGATAAGATCAAAGACGTAACAGGTGGCGTTAAGTCCCGTTGCATTCCCTTCAACGAAGAAAAACTCTCCGACGTGTGTGCTTGCTGTGGTAAACCCGC
>JAGBYG010000195.1 GCA_017628875.1 Clostridia bacterium | reverse complement strand
CTTCAAGCTGACGTAAAAAGCAGTTGGGGTAATAGAACAGTAACTTGGAACTATAATAAATCCATTGCTTCCAGTATAATGAACGAATATATCGGACATTGCGATTGTAGCATTTCCACCACGGGAGACAATGCTCATATTTATGTGGACACTAACGGAAATGTTATGAAGCACAATGCTGCGGGCACTCCTGTAAACAATGCAGGTGTTATTATTGAATACAAGCGCAAAAACATATTCTCTTCATATAAGTTGACAACTGACCACAACGACACCTATTACAGATATAGACCCGATAGAGTTTATTGGTTAAATTAAAACGTATCCTCAATTAAAATAATAATATCAATAAAACGCCCCTTGTAAAAGGGGCGTTTTTTGTAAACGGCAAACACAAAAAGGAGCTTACGTCTGAAGCTCCTTTTTTACGTTAATTCAATTAATTTCCTTCGCGTTTGAAGTTGGAAACGCTTTTGCCATAGAGCTTTTTGAACACTCGGCTGAAGTAGGCGGGATCGTCGATACCAACCATCTCTGCAGCTTCATAAGCGTGAAGTCCAAAGCGCTCGATATAAACTTTTGCCATATTCATTCTATATGAGGTGAGGTAATCAATGATAGTTGTTCCCTTCACCTGCTTGAAAATTGCGTGTAAGTAGTTAGGCGTGAGTCCAAATTCCTCGGCAATTTCAAGAACACTTATCTTTTTGCGATAATTTTTGATTATATAGGACACCACCATTTCGCTATAAGCAACCGCACTCGTTGGGAATGCCTTTGCGTCAAAAGCAACTGTATCCATACTTGATTTCGTTACGCGGCTCATAAATTCAATTATAAGCGAAAGCGCGCGCGTTTCTTCGCCAATTCTTTCACCCGGTTTGCAGGCAAGGATTTTCTTCATATATGGCAAAATCCAATCAAATTGGAGTGTTGAAAGCCCTTCCTTGGGGAACAAAAAGCGATTTCCTGCAAGCAAATTCTTCATAAGTGCGCGAGTGTCGTCCTCAGAAAGATGCTCGGAGTCGACAATATTAACGTTGAGTCCACATTCAAGTCCCACGGAAAGCATTTTCACCGGGGATTCGTTTTCGGTATAAATTTCACATTTTTCGCCAAAAAGAAGAGGATAAAGATGTCCTGACTCACACGCGAGCGCACCACTTGGCGTTTGACAAACACATTCGCCACCGTCAATAAAGCAAAGCTCGAAAAGATTTTCGTTTTTGTTGACCACCGCGTGATAATCGGTTGCCACAACCACGCAATTATATTTAATTTTTGGAATTGTTGTTAATTCAATGTCATAAAAAAGCACTTCTTTTTCCTACTTTCGATAATATTCGACTATATCATACCACAAAAAAATAGATTTGTCCAACATTTTTTTGATATTTTTTTAATTTTTCGAATAATTTATATTTCGAAAGCGAGAATATAAGCTAAAATACAAAAATTAATGACAGCATCAGCTTAATCCAAACCAATAGCACTCCAAAATTCTTATGGTACATTCAGGATTCATCAAATCCTTATGTAACATTTCTGATTCCCTATAAAGAAGATCGTGAGCCACTTTGTAATAAAAATCAGGAAGAATGTTATATAATACCGTTTCGGCACTGAGAGTGAATGGGGAAGGTCTATTAATTTGGTAATATTCCACCGATTCGTTACATTCGCTTCTTTTTGCAAATGTGGTAAATGACCATTGCGGTCTATCCCAACGAATACAATCTATCTTAATATATTCATCGCGACGATTGTTCGCACGCTCGAAATAGCGATCTTGAGATTCCAAAGTAATCTCTTTAAGCAACTCCTCTATAACCTTCACCCATACGCAAACGGAATAGTAGCTTTCAATCGCACCGTTTTCATCGAAATAATGCTCTTTAGCAAGTGGAATATCTTTGAGCAATTCATAAAGGGGAGCTTGTTCCACATTACAAGTATCTCCTATCATAAACTCAATAGCTAACTCAAGTTTATCTCGATTCTTTTGATGTTTCCTGATAAGCTTTAGCTTTTTATTTTTGATTGCTATGTCTCGTTCGTTCCCCGAAAGCTCCGCGGATACAAGTCTTTCCGCAGCCACATCCAAATCGGGCAAATTCAAAACAACATGAACACCGTAATTTTTTGTTAATCTTGTTCTTCTGTAAACTTCCTTTAATGTTTCGATGGCAGATTCTCCGAGCTTATACCCTTTGTCATCACATTCGATATCCAAAACACACTTTTTGTTGCTAACAAGAAAGAGGGCGAGCTTATCATAGAAGTTTTCTGCCGAATATTTAATGCCGTTATATCTCATTACCTCAAGCACTGTTTTATTATTGGTAACGGGTATTTCAAATCCATCCAAAAATATAGGGATAATATTTTTAGAATGTTCGAGAGCCAAGCCGAGTTCCCTTGATATCCAATCCCCTTCGTTTTCAAATCTTTCAAAAATTTGTTTGGAGAGAATTAATATAAAGTCGGAGCATTGTTTAATTCTATCTTCTATTGCAATGTCAAATTTGCCGTTTCGTAAAGATTCGTTATCATAAAATACTTCATATTTATCATGTAAAAAATCATAAATTTCTCTTGCCGCTTCAAGTCCACCATCGCGTCTGTAACTGATAAAAATTTGAGTTCTCATATTATTCCCCTTTATTAAAAAATTTGTTGTAGTTGTTTTGATGGAATCATTATATCATTATTCAATATATTAATCAATGGGGGGAGTCAAAATTATAGCAAGTTGCAACTTGGATAAAAAAGTCGTATCAAAATGATACGACTTTTTTGTGAAAGAGCGACTAAAAGGTGCGCGAAGTGAGGTAAGAACGACTAAAAGTACACCTGCTTCAATCACCATATTGTCGGCTCGCCATCGACGAAATGCCAATAGTTGCCTGATTTTTTAGGTTTTTCTTCACTGTAATAGAATCGGATAGTAGCTTTTTTGAGCGCTGTATTCTCAAAGTTGATAAATATTTTTTTCCAATTGCTTGCGGTGCCTTTATAATATACCCGTTCCAAACTTTTGCAACCATAGAACGCACTGTAGCCAATCATTGTTACTCCGTAGGGGATGGTGATACTTGTTAAACTTGTGCAACCGTAAAACGCCCAGTCGCCAATGCTTGTTACTCCATCGGGGATGGTGATGTTTGTTAAACTTGTGCAATCACGGAACGCATATTCATAAATACTTGTTACTCCGTCGGGGATGGTGATACTGGTTAAACTTGTGCAACGGTAAAACGCAAATTCATCAACGCTTGTAATACTGTCGGGGATAGTAATACTTGTTAAACTTGTGCAACCATAGAACGCTTCGCTGTAAATGCTTGTTACTCCGTCGGGGATAGTAATACTTGTTAAACTTGTGCAACCAGAGAACGCACCGTAGCCAATCATTGTTACTCCGTCGGGTATGGTGATACTTGTTAAACTTGTGCAACCGGAAAACGCCCAGTTGCCAATGCTTGTTACTCCGTCGGGGATAACAACCGCGTCGCCCTTACCACGGTACTTTTTCAAAACGCCCTCTTCAATTACGAAATCGTTGATGTTACTCATAGAAAAACCTCCTAACGGAACTTGTTTTCAATTTACATTGTACCACAATCGCAATAATCTGTCAAGAAAAAACGAACTTTCATCTGGTAGACAAAAGTTCGTTTTTATTTGGAGCGGATTACGGGGCTCGAACCCGCCACCTTCGCCTTGGCAAGGCGACGCTCTACCAAATGAGCTAAATCCGCATATTTGTGGTGCCTCCGGTCGG
>JAGBYG010000194.1 GCA_017628875.1 Clostridia bacterium | reverse complement strand
GCAAGGCGCGTTTCTTTGTTTGCGAGCAAACCAGGAAACATTGGTGACGCAAGTCACGCGAGTTGCGCGGAGTCTGTGGAGTTAGCACGAATTATAGGACTGTTGGGCGTAGCTTTATGAAAGCTTTTTGGTTACTTTTTCTCGAAAAAGTGACAATCCTTTACTTTGTAACTTCTCCCCTATAAATCAAAATTTGAAAACAAATATAAAAGCAACCGCCCGAGGACGAGCTTTAAAAGAGAGAATTGTAAAGTAGTGATTGGTATTTATACATAGCGAAAACAAAAAGGCGGCGTGATGCCGCTTTGCAAAAAGTGGGGGAATCGAAATTCGATTCCCCCTTTGGTTTTATCTTGTGAATGTTTAAGCTATTGTTTATTTATTCAAACAATATTTTGCAACTGCTTCCTGTATCTTCTTAACTCCACTGCTGGAAGTACCCTGAACGTTAGTTCCCGTGGGCATTTCTTCGCCGAAGATTGAGTAATAGATGCAGAGTGCTCTCATGAATCCCTTGGGCTTGGACGTTGAGGGCTGGAAGCCGTCATCGTAAGAGCTTCCGTAATAGATTCCCTTACATCCGAGCTCTGCGGACCAGGATTCAATCGTGGTTCTATAGAAATCAGATATTTCCTTTGCCGTTGCGGTGATGGATTCACCTGTCTTATCATAAGCAATCGAGCCTGTGGTGAATACGTCGGGATTTGCCGAGCCGTTCAACGTGAAAATGTAGATATTGCTTGTGTTTTCGGTCAACATGGGATAAATGCTTCTCAACGCATTGAGTTCGGATTCGACAACATTTGATCCGGGAGTGCATCTACGGCTGAACTGAATGATGATGGCATCCCATCTTCTTTCAACAAGAGCCTCGCGCAACTGAACGTAAACATCGTTTTCTGAAGAAATCTCGTCGTGGTTGGCAAGTCTGTTGATAACGCCAACGCCGTCGTTAATGTAGTTAAGATAGAGTTCTTTGCCCTGTCCGAGCGAGATCATACTTGAAAGAGAGGGGAAGATATATTCGTCGTTGATAAGGTTTGAACCGACAAACAATACGTCATAGGTATCGTATTCGGGAAGAGTGGGTTCTTGGGGAACGGGCTCGAGCGCATCGATTGCGTCTTTGATAGCTTTGATTGCGGCATCAACGTCTGCCTGAGCACTTTCTGCTGTTAAGTCCTGAGCCTTTGCGATTGTGCTTTGAAGGAAATTCCAGCCTTCTTCAAGGTATTCGTCTTTATTGAGCTCGTTTGCGGATGCGATGATGCTGTTAAGCTCGGTAAGATCTGCCTTTTCGATGAGAGCCACGATAGCTTCGTTGAGAGCCATAGTCGCGTTTGCAACTTCTTCTGTAGAAGAGTTTTCGTTGAGCGATCTTGCACTTGCAAGTGCAATCTCAAGCCCTGCCCAATAAGCAACGGTGTACAAGTTCTGATCCTTGCTCTCTGCAAGAGCGATAGCCGCGTTGAGTGCGGTGAGGTCTGCTTTTACTACTAACAGTTCTATAGCTTGGTTCAATTTGTATGCTGCAAGATTTACTTCTTCTTGATTTGCGTTTGCATCCAACGCTTCGGCATTTGCAAGCATAGCTTCAAGATCTGCCCAAGAAGCGTCGGTATAGTTCGCCTTTATTTTGGATTTTGCATCTGCGATAGCCGAATTGAGCTTTGTGAAGTCGGCTCTTTCAACAAGTGCTGAAATAGCCTTGTTAAGAGCTTCTGCTGCAAGGTCAACCTCGTTTTGAGTTGCCTCGTCATTAAGTGCTTTTGCGTTTGCCAAGGCTTCCTTAAACGCTACCAAGCTATTGGGAGTGTATCTGTTTTCATCCTTTTGCTCTGCCTGTGCGATTGCTTCGTTCAAGGCGGTCATATCGGTGGGGAGGATGCCGAGCAATATTTGTGCGGCAACCTTAGACATAGCCTTTGCTCTGTCTTCGCTGAGTCCGCCTGTGCTTGCGCCTGTCGGGATAACCTCTCCGAACAATGCATTGTAATAGCAGCAGGCTCTCATATAACCTCTTTCAGCGTCATTTTCAGGGGATGCAATAATTCTGATCTTGCCCTGATCGATCACTTTGCAGCCAAGCTCGGTTGCCCAGCTATTAGCAACGGAAGTATAATATTCGGTCATTTCCGCGGCGGTTATTGTTTCCTTTGAGGAGGTCTTTGTATATTCGATCTCGCCTGCATTTGTGGAGAATATGGCTGCGGAATCTGCACCGATCAATGTGATGAGATAAATATTTGAACAGTTTTGAGAGATGTCACCGTAGATATCCTTCAGCGCCGCAAGCTCGCTTGCTTCAACGTCAGCACCGGTAGGTGTAATTCTACGGCTTATCTGGATTATAACGGCATCCCATTTTCTTTCCTTTAATGCGCTCGCGTAGGAGGAATAGAAATTGTCGGAAGTGTCCATTTGAGCCAATTTATTGAGTACGCCAACGCTGTTGGTTACGTACTGAAGATGGAGCTCCTTGCCCTGACCTGCGGAGATCATATTGCTGAGAGGAGTTACCGCGTCGCAGTTATCAAGAAGCTTTGAGCCTATGATCAATACGTCATAGGTGTCGTATTCGGGAACGGGAGTAGGTTCAACTTCAATTTCGGGCAAGCAATACTTTTCAGTGATCTTTTCGATATTTGATGCAACTGTTTCGTCAACACCGTTTGTGTTGATTCCTTCGGGAACGCTTTCCTCGAATATGGAATTATACAAAGTACACGCGCGCAAATATCCCTTTGCGGCATCGGTTGCAGGAGATGCTTCCGACCATGCTTTACCCTGGATGATAACCTTGCATCCAACCTCTTGCGCCCAACTCTGGGCAATATTTGTATAGTATTCGTCCATTTTTGCTATGGACGCGCTTTCTTTTCTGTCCGTCTTTGAATAGTTTACGGGATCGGAAGCGGTAGTGAAAATCGAGGGATTTGACTGACCGTTAAATGTGTAGAGATATATATTATCTGTATTTTCACAAATAATGGGATATATAACCTTAAGAGCCGCAAGCTCGCTTGCTTCAACGTCGGTAGCTGATGGAGTACATCTGCGGCTGACCTGAAGGATTACCGCGTCATATTTTACTCTTGACAAAGCATCGCGCATACCGAAATCGGTGTTCTTTTGTGCTAATTTATTGAATACACCGGTTGAGTTTGTAATAAAAGTGAGATTGAGCTTAAGATCCTGACCTGCGGAGATCATGCTTTCAAGCGACGTTGTGATGTCGTAGCTGTCTATAAGGTCGGAGCCTATAAAGAGAATATCGTAAACCGTGGGATCGTCAACCTGTACTATTTCCTCGGGCTTTTCCTCAAGATCGGGAACGAGCTTGTCGATAACGGTCATTTTGGCGATTCTTTGCATTTCAAAATACAGGGGAGTGCCACCGGTAAAGCCGATATTTTCGGGAGATTCGTTATATATCGTTGCGTAAACGCAAGCTGCCGCAAGATATGAGCCCTCAAGAGAGGGATGGCGTCTGTCGGAATCGTAAAGATTGATATTGGGATATGTAACTATTGAATTTTCAAAAGCGTAACCTGCGTCGATAACACCAACGCCGCCGAGAGCCTCTGAAAATTCGGTGTTTACCTTTTTAAGAAATTCAACGTGCATTTTTCTTGTGTAATCGTAATGCACTGTACCCTTGATCATTGCAGTGGGGTTGGAAGCGTTATATTCGGTAAGTGTTCCGTCATTGTTACCCCAAACGCAATAAAGGAGTATTTTCGCACCGGCATCGGCAGCCATTTTTTGCAATACTTTTGCAGAAGCAAGCTCTGCCTCATAGGTGGTTCTTTCATAGGGAGTGATACGGCGTGATGGCTCGATAATAACGTAATCCCAACGCTCGTTTTGCAATTTGGGATAAGCCTGTGAACCAACGTCGGTAAAGCTGTGAGCAAAGTCGGAGATCGTTGCTGAGCCACGTGTAACAGAGTCAACGTAAACCTTTTTGCCTGCCCTTTGGGCAAGATCTCTGAACAAGGACGGCATATCGT
The DNA here is from genome assembly GCA_017628875.1 of Clostridia bacterium. Taxonomy (GTDB): domain Bacteria; phylum Bacillota; class Clostridia; order Oscillospirales; family CAG-272; genus RGIG4608. The sequence continues at coordinate 7,221 of JAGBYG010000194.1, read as the reverse complement.
TGAAGAACATCAAGCTGTTACCGAGGAACAAAACTCTTAATTCATCGTTTTGAACTGGCGGATTGTGTCCGGGAATATCGGGATTTTGGGGAACATCGGGGTTTTGAGGATCGTCCGGCTGCTCGGGATTATCCGTTGAGGGGTCGTTGGGACGAACGATGGGATCGTCTAATGGCAGATCCTCCGGATCTTCGGGCTGATTTGGCGTTGTGGTAAGGCACGACGTTAAACCAACGCAGCATAATAGACAAAGTGCGATAAGCTTGATAAATGTTTTTTTCATTTGTATACCCTTCTTTCTTTTTTTGTGTTTTGTAGATCGTAATGTCTTATCTTTCAAAAAATATAATAACACAAAAAGAATCATTGGTCAATATCTAAACAAAAAAACGCTATTGAAAATAGATTTTTGTGCATTTTGACGAATAAAAGATAATTAATAAAACGCAAAAGAGCAGGGAAGAATGTTGCTCTTTAAAGTGTGAATAAGAAGCTATAATAAATCAAACAAAAAGTACTTGAGTTGTCAAAACGCGACAATCAAACAAAAAAAGAGGACGAAAAAGTTTCCGTCCTTAAAATATCAAATTGTACTAAAATATTAGTTAAAGCAGCTCTTGTAAAGACCCTCGAGTGCCTTGCCGTGACAAGCTTCGTCGCGGGATGGCTGTTTCAAATTTTAATTTATCGGGGAGATTGAACACAAAATGCACGAATGAATTTGCACCAACAAACGCCTACCCCTCAATGGAAAGGTAAAAAACAAATCCCAATATAGAGGTGTAGATGTAGGTAAAAAGCAACCGCCCGAGGAGGAGCCTCGGGCGGTTTGCTCTTCCTTTCGAAAGAGTTTTAAAGGAGTGATTGATTTACATCAATCGGAAAAAGGATATATGAAAAAGTTCTATTAATCATTTTTATCATTGATATTATCAATGACTGTGCTCGCCCTCGCCCTTGTGCAAAATCTCACCCGTGGTCGAAACAACGTAGGACAAGGATTCACCGTTCACCGTTACGTAAACGTTATAGCAAGGTTTGTTTTCGTAAGTGCCCTCATGAATGTGGGGAGTACCTGCATCTTGCTCGGTTATACCCAAATCGTTTAATACCACTTCAAAAGCTTCGTCTGAGGTGATTATTCCATTGTTGCAAGTGAGCAAAATCACCGCCACAAGACACACAATGCATACCAAAACAATAGCTAATATCGTAGTTTTGGCACTGATTTTATTTTTTCTTCTTTTCATAGTTACCTCCTAAGGATGTCTATAAGTTGATTATATACCTATTTTTAGTGTTTGTCAATGGGTGGGCAAAAAACCTCGACAAACGACATTCGCATGCTTGCTTTAACTTTAGTTTTTAATTCACTTTAAGCTGTCTTATCCAAATTCCTTTGTGAACAAGTATAAGACCCGGAACAAGCTTTAAATTTTCAACAATAAGCACGATTGGAAGAAGGGCGGTGAAGGGAATAAAAGTGAAATATGCGAGTATAAACACAACAGGCATTACGATTACCCAAGCATACACACTATCAAACAGCATCGTTATGAACACTCTTCCGCCTGAACGAATGGTATAATAAGTCGAGGTCGCAAGTGCCGCGGCGGGCATTGTGAGAGCAAAGCATCTGAGAATGTAGCCCGAAAGCTCTCTTACCTCTGCGGTTGTTTCGTAAAGGAGGGGGAAGACGTTCGAAACGGAAAATTGAAGTCCCATCATAATTACACCCACAAACATAGCAAATGCGAGAAGCTTTCTGTCTTCACTTTTAGCTTCTTCGAGTTTGCCTGCACCAAGCAAATTGCCAACAATTATTGCAATTGATGATGAGAGGGCAAAATATGCCACACTCAAAAGATTTTGAAGTGTGAATGAAATGTTCATTGCCGCCACCACATCAAGTCCGCGAGTGGAATAGCATTGATTGGATATCGTAATTGAGAGCGACCAAAATAGCTCGTTTGCAAGAATGGGCGCACCCTTCATCGCGATTTGTTTGATCAAAGGAGCAGGAATTTTGAAATTGCGAAATACTCCAACTGCAAACGGGAACTTTTTCTTGTGCGTGTGTGTATAGATAACAAGGATTGCAAGCTCTACAAATCTCGATAATGATGTTGCAATCGCCGCACCAATAACACCGAGTTTTGGGAATCCCAAAAGTCCAAAAATGAGGAGCAAGTTGAACACAAAATTTGTTGCAATCGAGGCTACGGACGCAATCATTGGAATAACCGTTTCACCCGTTTCGCGCAAAGTCGATGCATACACCTGTGACAAAGCAAAGGGAATAAGACCGATAATAATAAACGCAAGATATTGTTCACCCGAAGAGAGAGTGAGCGCAAGGTCGCCATCCGTTCCTTCGTGAAGGAATGTGGAAATCAATCCGTGTCCAAATCCACCGATAATGATCACACCAAGAATGCCAATCAATGACGAAATAATCATTTTTGCGCGAAGTGTGTGGCGGACACCGTCAACGTCCCCCCTGCCGTTGAATTGCGCGGTGAATATACCCGCACCCGAGATAGCACCGAAAATGGCAAGGTTGAATACGAAAATAAACATATTCACAATCGCAACACCCGACATCTGCTCCGTGCCAAGTGAACCAACCATAAGGTTGTCAAGCAAATTTACAAGATTAGTAACAGTATTTTGAATAATCATCGGAACGGCAATGGCTAAAGTTCTTTTGTAAAACGCCCTATCACCGATATAACTATTAATCAGATTTTTAAATTTCATTTTTTTCCTCGAATAAAATAAGTAGTGCCTTATTATATCATAGTTGCCTAAAATTTGCAATAGAACAACATAAAAAACAACCGCCCGAGGACGAGCCTCGGGCGGTTGCTCTCTCAAAAGAGAGAATTTCAAAGGAGTGATTGGTTTTCACCAATCGGAAAAAGGATATATGAAAAAGTTCTATTAATTTAATTAATTAGTTAAAGTATCTATTGTAAAGTCCTTTGAAAACATAGCCGTAATATTGAAGCAGTTAGTTATCTCTTTCGCGTTCCACCTTTGTAATAGAACCCGTTTCGGCATCAACGTCAAAGGAATATTCCAAGGCACCGTGCTCGAAATCTATTTCCCAAACCGCTATGCCGCGTTCGACGTCAAATTCAACGTCGAGATCTCTGATATCGGACCTTGCAACACCTGCTTTATTAACGGCGATCTCAACAGCTTTCTTTCTATTGACATCGGGGTTATAAAATTTTCCGTTTTCATAATATGCGCAGGCGGAAAGTGCTAAGGTCAAAATCAATACAATTGAAAGAATTGCAAATTTTCTCATAGTATTCCTCCTGTGTTATTAAATTTAAAAATTAATTAGTTAAAGTATCTCTTGTAAAGACCCTCAAATGCCTTGCCGTGACGAGCTTCGTCGCGAGCCATTTCATGAACTGTGTCATGAATTGCATCAAGGTTAAGCTGCTTTGCTAACTTTGCAAGCTCGAACTTGCCGTTTGTAGCGCCGTTTTCAGCGTCAATTCTGAGCTCAAGATTTCTCTTTGTGGAGTCTGTAAGAACCTCACCAAGAAGCTCTGCGAATTTTGCTGCGTGCTCTGCCTCTTCCCAAGCTGCCTTTTCCCAGTAAAGACCGATTTCGGGATAGCCCTCTCTATGAGCAACTCTTGCCATAGCAAGATACATACCAACCTCTGTGCATTCGCCCTCGAAATTAGAGCGAAGACCCATAATAATTTCTTCGGGAGCGCCCTGAGCCACACCAAGAACGTGCTCTGCAGCCCAAACCTTTTCCTCGTCCTTCACTTCATTGAATTTGGAAGCGGGAACCTTACAAACGGGGCACTTTTCGGGAGCTGCATCTCCCTCGTGAACGTAACCACAAACTGAACATACAAATTTTGACATAATAAATAATCTCCTTTTAATTTAAAAATATAATTTTGTCAGGGAATTAAACCGCGCAATCCCTGCAGCGTCCATAAAAAATAGTTTTTTCTTCCTCAACCTTAAATTCTTCCTTGTGAAGAACCTCGTCGGGAATTTTTGGTGTGATGAAAATGTCGATGATTTTGCTGCAACCTTTGCAAACAAAATGACAGTGGGGATCTGTGTCGCCGTCATAGTGAACCTTGTTATCACCCGTGTAGATTGGAGTGATTTCGCCGCTCATTGCAAGAAGAGCAAGATTGCGATAGACCGTTCCAAGACTAAGGTGCGGATTTTCCGCGTGCAAGCTATCATAAACCATATCGGCAGTTGGATGTGTTTTGACACCTTTTACCGCATCAAGAATAAGCTCTCTTTGATGTGAATATCTCATTTAACATCTCCTTTCTTCATCGCTAAATAGTAATGATTACTATTACTGTTTGTATTATAGCAGATTATTTTTTATTTGTCAATAGTTATTTTAAAAAAATATAAAAAAATAATTTTTGATGTCCTTTACGACCTTTTTTTCTTGACTTTTATATTGTTTTGGTGTATCATTACAGCAGATGCGTTTATAAAATATATATTTATAGGAGGATAATATGAATACCACAATCAAAATTTTAATTCGCACCATGTGTACGATTGCCATTGTGTCAATCGTAATGTTGCTTGCTTCTTGTGATTCTACTAATGGCATTGGTGATCAATGCAACCATAATTGGACCGAAGCGACCTGCACGTCTGCAAAGACCTGCTCGGCTTGTGGAAAGACAGAGGGTGACCCTCTCGGACACAATTATAAGGTGATTGACAATCCCGACGCATTTACTCACACCCTTGTTTGCTTGAATGATCGCACACATACGGTTACAGAAAACTGCTATGGCGGTCAGGCAACTTGCCTTGAGGGTGCTGCATGTGAGGTTTGCTCACAAATATACACAGATATTGGCGAACATATTTGGATAGATGCAACCTGTACCGAGGCATCACACTGTAAGTGGTGTAAGGAAGTTGACGGTGAGCCCAACGGACACGATTATGATCGCACAAGCGGTAAATGTTACGCTTGCGAAAACAGTGTTGACGTTGTTCTTTATACCAACACTCCCACAATCGTTGCAAATCAGTCATCTTATGATATAACGTTCTACGCATACGTTAATATAGAGGGCGGAGCATCCATTGTTGAGCTTTATAGCACTAACGGTGTTCTTCTTGCTACAATGCGTGATGACGGTAATTACGGTTCTTCCAAAGATGAATTTTCAAACGATGGCGTATATACCTGCCATATTAACGTTAACGTATCCGTTGACTTGTCCGAGGGATATTACGTTGTTGTAAACGGTGATACTTCTATCACTTGTAACAATATGTCTATCGAGTGGCTTGAAAAACTCACGTCTGCTGACATAGATAAGATGACTCAAGTTGACCAAACTCTTAACGACGTTGTTTTCGGAGAGGGATTTGAGGATCTCACACTCGAAGAAAAGGCAGAGAGTGTTAAGGAAAAGCTTGATGTAATGACCGAAAGTAACCTTATTGTTTCTTCGTCAGTTGTGTTTAAGGCAGAAACGGCAACGATCACGTTCGTTTATGAGTCAGGCGCACTTGGAGCAATCGTTTTGGAGGGCTTCACTCCCGATGATATTGAACTTGTAATGCCTGAAATTGAAAAGCCCGAAAGCGTTTTGTCCGGCAACGCTATGATTCTTTGGTCATTTGATCAGTCGTGGGATGATGAAACATTCCGTTCTCCCTATTACGATGCTCTTGCAGCATTTTGGAATACACAGGGACTTTCAACTACTCTCGATAAAGACGTAACAGTTGCGGATTATAAGAATCTTAAGGGATATGAGATGATAGTAATCAGCGCATACGGTGCTTATTATGAATATAAGGTTGGTACTATAAAGACGCAAAAGATCCCCGGTATTATTCTTAGTGAGGATGCAACTCGCGAAAAGGATGCCCTTTATGCAGAGGATCTTCAAATGCATAGAATTGCAAAAATAACCGTTAACGGTGAAACAAAATATGCAATACTTCCTGATTTCTGGACACATTATTACGCAAATGGCGGCCTTGACGGTTCATTCGTTGTTTCAGAAAGTGGAGAATTCTTCGGTGTTGACGGAAGTGAAGATAAGTCAATGGCAAACGCTTTGAAGTCAGCTTCTGCAGAGGGTGTGTTGGGCTTCCAAAATGCTCCTATGTCCTCTTATAGCAGAAACTTTGTGTCCGTTTACGTAACAGCTATGCTCTATGGTTATTCCTCAGAGGATGCTTTTGCCCTTGCAAAGACACTTTGTGGTGAAAATGATAATTTTGAGGGAAGAGATGCATACGGACCCACCGCTTACCCTGTTTACGAAGGTAAAAATGAATATATCATTAGCTTGACGCTTGAAAATGGCAGCTTTGAAGATAACGTTCCGCTTCTTGGATGGGACGAGGAAGGCGACGTAAGAGTTATTAATAAACTCGGCGAGCTTGCTACCACAGATGGCGATAAAATGGCTATTCTCACAACGGGTGTTGGCTCAGGAACGTCAGATTATACGGGCGCAACCGAGGGTAGCGTTCTTTCGCAGACAATTCTCGTTGGCGCAACAGATTCCATTTTGAGCTTCGATTATAACTTCGTTTCTGAAGAGCCGATGGAATACGTGGGTTCACAGTTTGATGATAAATTCTATGTGGAAATCATCGATGAAAACGGAAATAAAATTCAGATTGCTGCATCAAGTATCAATACTGCAACTTGGTACGCAGTAACAGGAATTAACTTTGAAGGTGGCGATTCCACAGCATATCATACAGGTTGGTTCACCGTTGAATTTGACCTTTCTGAATATCGCGGACAGATAATCACCTTGCGTTTCGTTGTTTATGACGTTGGCGACTCAGCTTACGATAGCGCAGCGCTCATCGATAACGTATTCATCAAGATTGAAGAATAATCTAAAGATTATTTAAGTGTTTTAAAAGGGAGAAGCCACAGCTTCTCCCTTTGATATATATTTTTAATAACTTAATTTTTTACTTTACTTTTATTCCCGCGCGTGTTATAATATATATGTAAAGTTTGCTAAATTGGGATTTATCGGGAAGAAGTTACAAAGCAAAAATTATCTTCTTTTTGAGAAAAAGAAGCAAAAAGCTTTTAATCGTGTTGTTACAAACAAATTTCGCGCAAATCGTATTGTTTGATTGAAATCAAACAATACATAACGATTTTCTCGCCGTTTAACAGGCGGCTCGAAAATCTATGATTTGCTACTG
>JAGBYG010000193.1 GCA_017628875.1 Clostridia bacterium | reverse complement strand
CGCAACTCACGTGACTCACTTCTTCGCGTTCGTCACAAATGTTTTTACCGCACGAGTGCGATAAAAACTGCGCCTTGCTACACTGCACATAGACATTTTGATAGCAAAATGGCTTCGTTTTGCAATAGCAAATCACAGATTTTTAAGGCGCCTGTTAAAATGCCTTAAAAATCGTTATGTGTTGTTTGGTTGCGCCAAACAACACGATTTGCGCGAAATTTTGCCGCGAAGCTCTACAAAAAGTTTTGCGGAGCTTTTTCAAAAGCGACCATTTTTTTATCTTTGTAACTATTCGACAAATCAAAATTTGAATATTGATTTTGTTTATTCTCAAATCTTTTCGACTAAATTTTCAAAACCACTTGATTTTATTGTTCGTTTACATTATAATATACTATGTATAGATATGTTTAGGAGTAAAATTATGGATAGAATTTCAAAAGAGAACTATTATCTTGACATAGCACAGACGGTTGCTGAGCGCAGCACCTGTATGAGAAAGAAATACGGTGCGATAATCGTTAAAAATGACGTTATCATTTCAACAGGATATAACGGCTCGCCCCGTGGCAGAAAGAACTGCAACGAGCTTCAGTTTTGTATGAGGGAGAAACTCCAAATTCCTAGCGGAGAGAGATACGAGCTTTGCCGTTCCGTTCACGCGGAGGCAAACGCAATTATAGCCGCTCCTCGCGACCAGATGCTCGGCGCAACACTTTATATGTCCTGCGTTGACCCTTCAAATCACTCGCTCGTGCAGGGAACGAACAGCTGTATGATGTGCAAACGTCAGGTAATAAATGCAGGTATTGCTTACGTTGTGGTTCGCGATGATAAGGACAATTTCCGTGTTATCGACGTCAACGAATGGATCGAGAATGATGATTCTCTTTCTGGAGAATTCAGCTTTTTGAAATGAGAGAAGTAATTTTAGCGCAAAGGGAGCATCTTCCTGCAGTTGCCGAGCTTGAAAAAGCAACGTTTTTTGAGCCGTGGAGCGAAAAATCGCTTGAGCTTTTTCTCACGGACGGAGCGTTTTGTGTTGCTTGTGTCGATTCTGAGGTGCTTTTCTCCTATTGCACCGTGACTTGCGTGCTTGACGAAGCTCAGATTATCAACGTTGCAACAGATTCCGAGCATAGAGGACGTGGACTTGCAAGGGAAGTTCTTGAATTCGTCTTTGACGAGTGCAAAAAAAGAAATATCACCTCAATTTCACTTGAGGTTAGAGAGAGCAATGCGCCTGCAATCGCGCTTTATAATTCGCTCGGTTTTAGCATGGCGGGTGTGCGTAAGAATTTTTATACAAATCCGCGCGAAAATGCTCTTGTAATGATTAAAAATTTAGATTAGGAAGTAATTTATGTACATTTTAGGAATGGAAAGCTCTTGTGACGAAACATCGGCTTCCGTGGTAGAAATAATTGATGAAAAGCCCTATATTCGCTCTAATATCGTGGCTTCGCAAATAGATATTCACCGTCTTTACGGAGGAGTTGTGCCCGAGATTGCAAGTCTCGCGCACATTGAGGCGGTTTCGCGCATCACACACGAGGCGCTTGACGAGGCGGGAATAACTCTTAAGGATTTGGACGCGATTGCCGTTACAAGCTCACCGGGTCTTATCGGTGCGCTTCTTGTTGGCGTGAATTTTGCAAAATCACTCGCGTTTGCAAACAATATTCCGCTTGTCCCCGTTGATCACATCAAAGGACACGTTGCGGCGGCTTATTTTGGGAAAGAGGACTTAAAACCGCCTTTTTTGGCACTTGTTGTATCGGGTGGACACACGTCGATTTATCATATTCGCGACTATGCTGACTTTGATGAACTTGGAACAACGCGTGATGATGCGGCAGGCGAAGCTTTTGATAAGATTGCAAGAGTTATGGGTATGCCATATCCCGGTGGTGCAGCACTTGACAAGCTCGCTTATGATGGCGATCCCAAGGCAATAAAATTCCCATCTCCCGCGCTCCACGGAGATAACCTTGATTTCTCCTTTAGCGGTCTTAAAACGAGCGCCCTTAACTATATCAACTCTAATGCTCAAAAGGGCATAGAGATAAGCTACGCTGACGTGGCGGCATCCTATACGGATTGTGTGGTTAAAGGTATCACTTCAAAAGTTGAAGCGGCACTCGCACAAAGCGGAGCAACAACTTTTGCGCTTTCTGGCGGTGTTGCGGCTAACTCCCACCTTCGTGCAAGTCTTGCTCGCCTTTGTGAGAAAAAGGGAATTTCTTTTGCTTGTCCCGACAAATCTCTTTGCGGAGATAACGGAGCAATGATTGCTCTTGCGGGCTATTACGAATACAAAAAGGGCAATTTTGCAGGCACGTCACTAAATGCAAGTGCATACTCGCCACTTGACTAAACTTTGTATTTTTCGACAAAGTTTTCCACATATATCCTGTGGAAAACTCTGTGGAAACTGTGGAAAACTTGATTTTTCAAGGTATTTTAAGACAAATACCTGTGGAAAACTCAAAATTTAATGATGTTAATTTATAAGAGGTAGATTATGAAGGAAAAAGAGAATATAAATCTTAACGAGGAATATGTAATCAAAGAGAATATTTCTTCAGCAGTTATTAAAAGATTGCCAAGATATTTCCGATATTTGAGAATACTTATCAGAGAGGGAAAAACAAGAATAAGCTCTGCAGAGCTTTCAAAAAGAATGAATATCACCGCAAGCCAAATTCGTCAGGATTTAAACTGCTTTGGCGGTTTTGGTCAGCAGGGTTACGGATATAATGTAAACTATCTTTACGCAAGAATTTGTGAGCTTTTGGGCGTTGGCGCAGGGCTTCAGGCAGTAATTATCGGTGCGGGTAACTTAGGACGCGCGCTTGCAAAGAATGAGATGTTTGAAAAGCGAGGAGTTGACGTTGTTGCAATTTTTGATAACAAACCCGAGCTTGTTGGACAAAGTGTCAATGAAATTCCGATTATTCACATTGACGAATTTGAAAGATATGCCGCAACTCATACCATTGATATGGCTGTGCTCACACTCCCTAAAGAGTACGCGCTCGAAATGGCACAAAGAATTGCCGATACCGATATAAGCGGTATTTGGAATTTCACGAGTCAGGAACTTGATTCACTTGAGGCAGACGTTATCGTTGAAAATGTTCATCTTGGCGACTCACTTATGACGCTAAACTATCTTATTGCAAATAAGGGTAAAGAATAAAATCTATGAAAAAGAAAGAGAAAATTCAAATAGATATAAATTACGGTGCGTCGGTTACCGTCCTTCCAACAAGCGTTGCGGGATTTATCGACAAGGCAAAGAAGTTTGACTTGAAGGTGCTTTTCCTTATCGCTTCTTCCGACAAATACAGAGAGGGCAATTTTGCTGAAAAAATCGCAAAAGAGCTTAAATGTGAAGCGAGTGAGGTTGAAAATTCCATTTCCTTTTGGAATGGCACGGGTGTAATTTCCGTTGGCGACATTGAAGATAATAAGACGAAGTCACAAAAGGAAATAAAGGACGAGTCAACTCCTATCGTAAAGCGCGCAAGGGTTAGTGAGCTTCCCGAGTATTCAAGCTCGGAGCTTAATTCACTTCTTGAAAAGCATCACAATGTTGTTGAGCTTATTGATGAGTGCCAGAATATCCTTGGTAAGATGTTCACCGCAAGTGATATTAAGGTGATTGTCGCGCTTATAGATTATCTTGGACTTGATAACGATTACATTTTGGTTTTGATGCACTATGCCGCACGAAACGAATATAAATCCATTCGTTACATAGAAAAGATTGCAATTTCTTGCGTCGATGATGGATTTGTTGACGCAAAGGCCCTTCAAATTGAGCTTCACGCAAGGGAAGAACGCGAGCAAATTGAATCAAAAATCAAGAACGTGTTTGGCATCGGCTCAAGAAAATTCACTACAAAAGAGCAAAAGCAGGTTAACCTTTGGGTGAACGAGTATAAATTCGAGCTTGAGGTTATCGAGAAGGCATACGATATAACCATTAGCGCAACGAATAAGCCCTCAATTCACTATGCCCACGCAATCCTTGAAAAATGGTATGCAGAGGGCATCAGAACGCTTGCGGACGTTGATGCGCTCCTTGAAAAGCGCGAGCAGGAGAAGTCGGAAGACGGCACAAGCTTTAATGTTGATGAGTTCTTTAACGCGGCTCTCAGCCGTTCATATTCTGATGAAGAATAGGAGTAATTATGAGCTATAATAATTCAGTTTATAAAAGAATATACGATGAGTATTCCAAAAAATACCTTATCGCAAGAGAAAGAGCGGATGAGCGCGCAAGGGAAGTAAGAGCAAAAATTCCCGAAATAGCAAGAATTGATAAGGAGCTTTCTCTCGTCGGTCTTGAAATATTCTCCGCTTCAATTTCGGGCGGTGATTATAAGGCAAAAATCGCAGAAATCAAGCAAAAAAATATCGCGCTTCAAGAAAAGCGCGCAGAATTGCTCGTTCAAAATGGTTATCCTGCCGATTATTCCGACGTTAAATACGATTGCGATAAATGTAAGGATACCGGCTTTATTGAAAATACAATGTGCTCCTGTATGAGAGAGGAGCTCACACTTGCGGGCATTGAAAACAGTGGCTTTGCTTCGCTTATTAAGGAGCAGAGCTTTGCGAATTTTTCGCTTGATTACTATGCTAAAAATCCCAAGCACAGCGAGATTATGAAGAAAAATCGCGATTTTCTTGTTCGTTATGCAGATGAATTTGACGCAAAAACATCACAGAGCATTTTGTTGATGGGTGGCACGGGACTTGGCAAAACTCATCTTTCAAGCGCGCTTGCAAGACGCGTTATTGAAAAGGGAAATGATGTATTCTATACGGGTGCTATAGACCTCTTTTCACAGTTTGAAATACAGCGCTTCAAATCCTATTCAAACGAGCCCAATGAATTAATTGAAAGATATTTTGAATGTGACCTTTTGATAATTGATGACCTTGGAACTGAAATGGTAAATCAATTTTCGGTTTCCACACTCTATAATCTTTTGAATGATAGATTGAGCAGAAGAAAGCCAACGATTATCAGCACAAATCTTTCAACTGACGAGATTCAAAGAAAATATACCGATAGAATTACAAGCCGAATGCTTGGTGAATATCAGGTGCTTTACTTTGTTGGAACTGACGTAAGAGCGCAGAAATTAATGAAAAAGAGCAAGGCATAAGCCAAACAAAAAAAGACCCTTTGACAAAAGGGTCTTTATTTGGGAATAACTTATTCAGCATCACATTGAGGACACTCGCAATCGCAGTTGTCACTTTCTTCAAGGAAGAGATCATCGCACTCGTCCTCAGAATAGCATTTTTCGAGGTTCTTTACGAATAATCTGTAAACGATGTAAGCAATTGCGGCAAAAGCTGCAATAACAGCAAGAGTGATGAAAATAATTTTGCCATAGTTTGTTTTCTTTTCCATGAGATAAACCTCCAAATCAATATTTCCAATTACAGTATATCACAAAATATTAAAAAGTGCAATAATAATATTAAAAAATTTATGAATTTTTTGCAGAAAAGAGAGTTTTATGAAATATAATGAGCTTTTAAATCGACTTTATGTGATTTCGGGTGAAGAAAGTGAATACGAGGCGCGCGTCTTGATTGAGAATTTCACAAAATTTTCTTATTCATACGTCTTGTCAAACCGCAACGTTGAGCTTTCATCAAGCGAGCTGTTGTTGGCTCTTGAAAAAAGAGAAGCGCGTATTCCGCTTCAATACATCGTGGGCAAATGGGATTTCTATAGGCAGACCTATATCGTAAATGAAAATTGCTTAATTCCTCGCTCGGATACTGAAATTCTTGTTGAAAAAGCAGTTGAGCTTCTGCCCGAAAATGCACACTTTTTAGACCTTTGCACAGGTAGTGGCTGTATTGCTGTTTCAACCCTTGCAGAGAGAGGCGACACAAGCGCGATTATGGTTGATAAATTTAAAGAAACCCTTGAAATTGCTAAAGAAAATGCAATTTTAAACAAGGTCGAAAACAGAGCTTGTCCAATGCTTTTTGACGTTTTAACACAAGAAAATATGCTTGATGATATGACCTTTGATGCAATTTTGTCCAATCCTCCATACATTCGCCCCGAGGTCATCGAAACGCTCTCCGAGGAGGTCAAAAAAGAGCCCTATGCCGCTCTTTACGGTGGGGAGGACGGTCTTATATTTTATAACAAAATTGTTTCTTCTTATTCAAAATTTTTGAAAAAAGACGGATTTTTTCTCTTTGAAATCGGCTATGACCAAGCCGACGATTTGATAAGAATTGCACACGAAAATGGTTTTAACTGCCTAATCTTCAAAGACTACGGCAACAATGACCGCGTCGCATACCTAACTAAATAACAAAACGAGCAGATTTTTTCTGCTCGTTTTTTGCATATACTATTTTTTCAACATTTTAACTTCATCCTTGGTAAGATAACGCCACTTTCCGCTCTCAAGATTACCAAGGGCTATGCTTCCAATTGAAATACGAGTTAATTTAGCAACCCTTAATCCTACCTGCTCGCACATTTTTCGTATTTGACGGTTTCTGCCTTCAAAAAGAGTCATACGAAGTGTTGTGAATTTATCGTTTTTAGAGAGAAACTCCGTCTTGACGGGGAGAAGGATATATCCGTCGATTGTCATTGACGAATTGAGAGTTGTCAACTGCTCGGTAGTAACCTTGCCGACTACGTCAACCTCATAAATTTTAGGGATTTCGTGGCGCGGATGGGTGAGCTTATTCGTAAGCTCGCCGTCATTTGTCATAAGAATGAGACCTTGGGAATTGAGGTCAAGGCGACCTACAGGATAAACACGCGTACCGCATTTAACAATGTCGGTAACACAAACTCTGCCTTTTTCGTCTTTCGCACTAGTAACCACACCGCAGGGCTTGTTAAGAAGGATATAGACAAACTCCGCACTCTTTCGCGCACTGATTTGTCTGCCCTTGTATTCAACTATATCACTTTCGGGGTCAACCTTGTCGCCAAGCTGTGCAACAACACCGTTGACTCTGACCTTGCCCGCCTTGATTTCCTCCTCGGCAGCGCGACGCGAAAGAACACCGCAATCTGTAAAAAACTTTTGAAGTCTGATTTTTTCCATTTTATTTAAAAATTCCTTTTATAAAATCTATTATCCGAGTAAATATATTAAACCGATATTTCACTTTTTCCACCGTTTCACAAGCGAGCAGAGGAGCTTTGGCAAGAATTCTGCCGTTGCACTTATAAACCACCTCGCCCACTTTTTCGCCCTTGCCAATAGTAGCAAATATGAAGCGCGGCGCTTTGATTTCGGTAGTTATTTCTTCTGAATTTTTGGGTAAAAACAGTGAAAAATCGCTTGATTTCACCTCAATTTCACTTGCATTTCCCGAAATTACGGGAATTTTGACGGTAAAACCATCAATTTTAACTCGTCTATAATTTGCAAAACCAAAATCATAGAGATTTGTATGATCCTGCCAATCGTTGGGCGCGTTAAGTGTAACGGCAATAAGGCGCAGTCCCTCGCGCTCAGCAACTGTAACAAGACATCTGCCACTCATCTTCGTAAATCCCGTTTTACCCGCGATAACGCCGTCATAAGTGCGCAGAAGGCGATTGTGATTTATCATTACGCGCGTCAAATCCTCGCCTGCTTGAGCTATCTTTTTATAGCAACCTGAAATGCTCACAAATATCTCATTTTTAATGCAATATGCCATAATGCGCGCAAGGTCGAGAGCCGTTGTGAAATGCTCCTTGTCATAAAGTCCGTGCGGATTTGTAAAATGAGTATTGACAAGGCCTAAATCCTGCGCTTTTTTATTCATTAATGCAACGAAATTTTCAACGCTTCCGCTAACAGTTATCGCAATAGCCACGGCAGAATCATTGGCAGAGGATAAAAGCAACCCATAAAGCAGGGTTTCAAACGAAATCTCCTCGCCTGCGCGCAGGTATATCGACGAGCCTTCAACTCCGACGGCATTTTGAGGTATTTTAATAACTCTGTCAAGCGGTATTCCGCTTTCAAGTGCCAAAATTGCAGTCATAATTTTCGTGGTTGAAGCCATAGGCAGTTGCTTCTCGGCATTTTTTGAATACAGAACGCGCCCACCTTCCGCATCGATAAGACAGGCGGAGCTTGCGGAGATGCTTCCCACACCTACGTTTTCGGCATTGACGTTAAATGGTATAAAAGCACTGCAGAGAAGTGCAAAAGCAATCAGCTTAAAAATTACGCGCATAAAAACTCACCTCGGAATATTTTATATAAATATATAGTCCAAGGTGGTTTTTTATTACTTATTTAACTATTTCTTCGACCTTAACGTCGCCTTTGGGCTCGGTGTTTCCGTCAAAGATGTTTTTAATTTTTTGAATTATCTCAGGTGAGCGATCAAGAAGGTCGCACGCCTGCTCAACGGGGTCGAGAACGTTCTTCGCTTCAATGTTAACAAACTCGGTTTTGCCGTTTTTGTCGATAACAAGGAAGCCAACGGGAGAGATACTCATACCGCTTCCGCCACCGCCACCGAATTTATTTGCTTTCTTGGGTTGTGCGCCCGTGTCAAGTCCACCCGTAGCAAAGCCAACACTGAGCTTTGAAATAGGAATGATGGTTGTACCGTTTGAAAGTGAGATGGGATTGCCAACAACTGTGTTGGAATCAAGCATACTCTTGATGTTTTCAAAGGATGTTTTGAACATTGAATCAAATCTGTTTTCGTTTGCCATTGTTTGTTCCTTTCGGTGTATTATTTACACTAATTTTATTTAGAATATTTGAATGTGTTAACATCATTTTAAGAATGGTTACGATAGCGCCAAAGACGCTGATTGAAAGGGAAATATTGATTTTTGCTTCCGTCCTGTCAGAGAGAAAGTCGGGCTCGATGATAACTGATTTTCTTTTGAGCTTATGAAGCTTGGTAAATTCATCAATATTATCAATAAGACAAGCGGCAGTTGCTGAAACCGCACCGTAAAGAATAGCAGTTTTGGCGGCATCGCTTGATGCAACCTTGATATGAAGCTTTGCGAACTTCACGCGCATATGTGGAGCGCAGGTTTTAAGTAAGGATGAGACAAGATTTGCAATCATTTTGATATTTTGGAGAAGACCGTTCTTTTTGCTATCTTCCTTAATCTCATCGATAATTGCCTGTGGGGAGCTTTGTTCACCCTTCAACATTTTTTGATATTTTTTAGGGTCAAATTTAACTTGTCTCTCGGGGAAAAGCCAAAATTTGAAAAATAGGACTTTAAGATAAATCTTCAATTCCTTTTCATACACGATATTAATACTGCCGCGTATTGAAAGCACCAAACCAATAAGTAAAGCTATGCCGAGTAGTATATATAGCGCGATTATGGGCAATTCCTCCTTTCAGGATAGTTTATATGTGGGGATTTATTCTTCTTCGATTATTTCTTCACCCGGAGCCATAATCTCCATCTGTTCCTCGCTTGCGCGAAGAAGCTCGATTTCTGGAAGCTCGTTAACCGATGTAAGACCGAATACGCGAAGGAACTTGTCCGTTGTGCCATAGAGCATAGGACGTCCGGGTGCATCAAGTCTGCCACAGCTTTCAATAAGACCCTTGTCGATAAGGGAATTCATCGCGTAGTTTGAATCAATTCCGCGCACAAGGTCAACAAAGCTTCTTGTAACGGGCTGATTATAGGCAACGATTGCAAGAACCTCCATTGAGGAATTGGAGAGATTTCCGCCTCTTTTTATGCCAAGTGCCTCTTTGATAAGGGACAAATGCGCCTCTTTAGTACAAAATTGGCAGGTTTCGGGGAACATCAAAATCATAATTCCGTGATCATCGTCATTATATTTTTCAGAAAGCTCACTAACGTGACGCTTAATTTCACTTGGAGTTAAACCAAGCGTTTCTGCGAGCTTTTCGTATTTCATAGGATAGCCCGCTGCGAACAAAATCGCTTCAATGGCTGCCTTTGGATTTTTTACTTCTTTAATTTCTATATCCTTGATTTCTTCCATCAGATATTTTCCTCGCTCTCTTTGTTTTCTTCCTCGGGAACGTAATTTTCGTTTAGGGTGAACACGGTTGTAAGACCGTAATTATCGTGCATTTCCTCGTCATTTTCAACAAGCAAAATTCTCTTTGTTTTAACAAGCTCAAGCACACCGATAAAGATAGCAATCAAATCGGGGAGCGAGACGCTATCACTCACAAAATCCTCAAGCGTTTGATAGCGGTTAGAGGTAAGTCGCGTCATAATTTGCAAAATTTTGTGCTCAACGGGAACGATTGGCTTTGCAATCATTGGAGTGAACGCATTTTTCTGCGCGTGCTCAAGTGCTTCGTTGAAGTCAACAATTCGCTTCATCGCGATGTAGAGCTTTTCTGCGTCCTGATCAGCAACGAAGGTTCTGTCAACGGAAATTTCGTCGGTATCCTTAATCTGTCTACCCGAAAAAAGCGCGTAAAGGGGATGCATTTTTGATGCCGCCTCCTTTGCCTGCTGATAGCGTAAAAGGGCATCGGCAAGCTGCTTTCGTGGGTCCTCCTCATCCTCTTTTTCGCGAGGAAGCAGGAGCTTACTCTTAATGAGCATAAGGTCACTTGCCATAACGATGAACTCGGAAGCAATTTCCATATCCATCTGCTGCGCCTCATTAATATATTGCATATATTGGTCGCAGATGAGGGCAATCGGTATATCCTCAATATTAACTTTGTTTTTGTGAATAAGAGTCAAAAGAAGGTCAAGAGGGCCTTCAAATTGATCAAGGCGATAAGTAATGCTTTCCATTAAGAAAACTCCTAAAAAGTAAATTATAAGGTGAACTGGGGCAATCTGTTAAGAAGCTCGTTTAAAACTACACCCAAAAGGTCCTCGGGCATTCCCGTAGCTTTATAAAGCAAATCCGTCATTAGACCATTTAAGAACAAAAGCGGCTTGTCAAGTATTCCCGAAGCAAAAACAACAAGGAATCCAATCATAATATATCTTTCATATTCCATTATCTTGAAATAGGTTTCAGTTGGCAAAAAGATATATGCAATTCTTGAACCGTCAAGCGGGGGAAGTGGAATGAGATTGAAAAACATAAGATTTATGTTAAGCGATATACCAAGGAAGAATATTATCGCAAGAAGCGAAAGAATTGTGAAAAGCGCGTTTTGTTGAAGCGACTCATCAATCCAATATCTGTTGCCCAGTATAACAAGTGAGCCCTCTGAGATTGAATTGATGGCAATAAGCGTAAGTCTTAAAAGAATTGTGAAAATTGTTGCAAGGCAGAGGTTTGAAATGGGGCCTGCAGCAGCACTAATTGCCATATCACGTCTTGGATTTTTGAAATTTCTTGTATTAATCGGTACAGGATTTGCCCAACCGACTCTGAATAAGAGCATAGAAATAAATCCGAAAAGATTGATATGCTTAAGTGGATTAAGTGTTAATCTGCCAAGGTTTCTTGCTGTTGGGTCACCGAGCTTATTCGCAATGTAACCGTGCGCTGCCTCGTGAATCGAAAGTGATAGTAAAATTGCGGGGAGCGAAAGCAGCATTATGGGCAGATTATTAAAAAAATCTAACATAATAACCTCCTTTTTAGAGATTTGTGTATTTAAAGATTTCCTTTAAAAGCTCATTTTTTCCTTCCTTTGTATGAGAAGAAAAGGGAATAACAAGTGTGCCTTCAGCCAAAATTTCATCATTGGCGATTTTTTCAAGCTGAGCCATTCTGTCGGTTTTGTTGAGTTTATCGACCTTAGTTGCAACGATGATATAGGGTATTTCCATTTGATTTAAGAAATCAATCATCATTGCGTCATCGTTTGTAATGCCGACCTTACAGTCAACAAGCTGAACAACGAGGGAAAGAAGATCTATATTCTTATTTTGTGTAAAATAACCGTCGGTAAGACCTGACCAAACCTGCTTGCTTTCAAGGTTGCGCTTCGCATAGCCATAGCCGGGAAGGTCAACTAAAAAGAGCTTTTTGTCAACGTCATAGAAGTTGATAGTTATTGTTTTACCGGGCATTGATGAAACTCGCGCAAGCGATTTTCTGCCGAGAATTGTATTTATAAGTGAGCTTTTTCCAACGTTTGAGCGACCCGAAAAGGCAACCTGCTTCATAGGGTCTGTGGGAAATTGCTTTGCAAGGCCCGCGCTGATGCGAAGCGATGTGTTTTGAATATTAACTGCCATAAAATCCTACTTTCTGTAAACGGTAGTGCTTGTTATATTTTTGTCTGCGCTTGTAAAATGGGGGAGTGTTTCCTCAAAAACAGAAGCCGTGCTTTGAGTTGTGAGTGCATTTTCAAGAACGTCGCGAAGTGTTTTGCAGGGAATAAACTTAAGATTTTCGCGCGCAAGTGGGTCAATATCGTTCAAATCCTTAAGATTATCGTGGGGGATAAGAACGGTTTTAACTCCCGCATTGTATGCCGCCATAGTCTTTTCCTTAAGACCGCCAATGGCAAGGACTTTTCCGCGCAAGGTTATCTCACCTGTCATAGCAACGTCGCGACGTACGGGAATACCTGCAAGCTCGCTCACAAGTGCCGTTACCAGAGTAACGCCTGCACTTGGGCCGTCCTTTGGAACAGCACCCTCGGGCGCGTGGATATGTAAATCACGCGTTTTATAAAAGTCTGTGGGGATTCCGTATTCTCTCGCAATCGAACGAACATAGCTTATAGCAATCTGCGCGCTCTCCTTCATCACGTCACCAAGAGAGCCCGTAAGCTCAACCTTGCCGGTTCCTTCAAGAGCAGAAACCTCAATTTTGAGCATATCTCCGCCAAGCTCGGTGTAAGCAAGACCGTTTACTGTTCCGATTTCGTCAAATTCCTCGATTTTTTCGGGGAGCAATTTTCTCTCTCCAAGATATTTTGAGAGATTTGAAGCATTTACAGTAACCGATTTGCGTCCGCTTGAAACTATTTCGTGGGCTGCTTTTCTGCAAAGGGATGCGATAGTTCTTTCAAGATTACGCACGCCCGCCTCACGAGTGTAGAAATCGATAATTTCTTCAAGCGCATCATCGGTAATTTTCAAAGTTCTCTTACTAAGTCCGTGACGCTTTAACTGTTTTGCGATAAGATGATTTTTCGCAATGCTCATCTTTTCTCGCTTTGTATATGTCTTTATTTCAATGATTTCCATTCTGTCGATAAGGGGACGGGGAATGGTGTCAAGAGTATTTGCAGTTGCGATAAAGAAGCAGTTTGAAAGGTCAAAGGGGAGCTCCACAAAGTGATCGCGGAAGGACTTGTTCTGCTCACTGTCAAGCACCTCTAAAAGTGCAGAGGTCGGGTCGCCGTGGGCATCTCTTGTCAATTTGTCGATTTCATCAAGAAGCACAAGGGGATTGTTCACCTTTGCCTGAATGAGCGCGTTTATAACACGTCCGGGCATAGCGCCAACGTATGTTTTTCTGTGACCGCGAATGTCGGCTTCATCACGCACACCGCCAAGGGAAACGCGCACGTATTTGCGTTTCATAGCACTTGCAATGGACGTAGCGATTGACGTTTTACCAACACCGGGAGGGCCAACAAGACAAATAATCTGATTTTTAAGGTCGGGATTTAATTCCTTAACTGCAAGGAATTCAAGAATTCTT
>JAGBYG010000023.1 GCA_017628875.1 Clostridia bacterium | reverse complement strand
CTACTATTGCGTTTCCGATAAGCTTTGACATATTTTTCACCTTTCCTTTTTGATGAATACGGGCGATTTATAAATCGCCCGCCATAATATTATTTTAAAAATCCGTTAACAATCTGTTCTTCAGCTTCCTGCTCGGTAAGACCGAGTGTCATAAGCTTTATGAGCTGCTCGCCTGCGATTTTACCGATTGCCGCCTCGTGAATGAGAGAGGCATTAATATCGTTAGCAGTAATTTCAGGAATAGCACGAACTGATGCATTATCCATAATAATCGCATCGCATTCCGTGTGACCGTAGCACTCGTTGTTTCCGTTGATTTTTGAAAGGAAAGTCTGAGTTGAATTATCCTTTGCAACGGAACGAGAAATCACGTTCGTGCTTGAGCCCTCTCCGTTCAAATCAACATTGAACACGGTTTCTGCGTGTTGACGTCCGTGCGTCATAATCTTTTCTTTAACGATAAGAGTTGCTCCCTTACCAACAACCGCGCTCGTGTTTCGGATAGTGGAATCAATACCCTTAATCTGTGTTGTTTCCATTTCAAGATATCCACCCTCATCGATTTCGATAATCGTTGTGGGGTTCATAATATTTTCGCCCGTTCCTTCTTCCTCTCCATAGTGACGCTCAACATAGCGAACGCGCGCGTCCTTTCCAACGTGGAATGAGTGAATTCCATCGTGTGCAGAATCCTGATCGCCACAGTTGTGAATACCACAACCTGCGATAATGGTAACGTCCGCGCCTTCCCCGATATAGAAATCGTTGTAAACCATATCCTTAAGTCCGCTTTCGCTAATGATAACAGGAATATGCACACTTTCATTTTTTGTGTGGGGCTTGATGATAATATCAATTCCGGGCTTGTCCTCTTTTGTTACTATATCAATATTTGCAGTAGTTCTTCTGCCGGCCCCTGTGCCATTTTCACGGATGTTATAAGCTCCCTCGGGAACTGTGTGAAGGTCGGCAACCTGCATAAGTAAATTCTTCTTAATCTGATCCATAGCTGCCTCCTTATATATTATCCGTAAGCACCGAGCAAGGCGCACCCGAACCGAGAACGGAAGGCATAATCTCGTCCTTCGTTCCGCTCTCACGAATCACACCGTCGGCAATAACAATAATTCTGTCTGCAATATTCAAAATTCGCTCCTGATGAGAGATAATAAGAATAGAACCGTGCGTTTTTTCGTGCATTCTTTCGAAAACCTTAATAAGATTATTAAAGCTCCAAAGGTCGATACCCGCTTCAGGCTCGTCAAAAACAGAGAGCTTTGTGGAACGCGCAATAATAAGTGCGATTTCAATTCTCTTAAGCTCACCGCCCGAAAGAGATGCATTCACCTCTCGATTGATGTAATCACGCGCGCAAAGTCCAACCTCTGAAAGATAGTTGCACGCCTCTGCAACACTAATCGGCTTGCCTGCCGCAAGTGTAATTAAATCCTTAACAGTAAGCCCCTTAAAGCGTACGGGCTGTTGGAACGCAAAGCTAATTCCCTTTTTTGCTCTATCGGTAATAGACATATTTGTTATATCCTCACCGTCAAAAAGAATCTGACCGCCCGTTGGTTGATAAATACCCGCAATTATTTTTGCAAGTGTGGATTTTCCGCTTCCGTTAGGTCCTGTAATTGCCACGAAGCGCTCGTCTATCGTTAAATTAATATTTTTTAATATTTCCTTGTCCGCGCCGTTTTCATCCTTAACTACGTAGGACACATTTTTAAGTTCAAGCATTTTTGCTCCTTTCTGCTTAATTTGTATATCAAGTATATTATTAACATTATTTGTCAAATTTCACTTTGACATTATATTATATCATATAATTACTGTTTTGTCTATAAAGTTTTAACAGAATTTTTTATTAAAAATGTACAAAAATAAATAGTAATAATTATCATTATTGATAATTGACAAGAGATTTATTTTTTGATATAATAACTATTGTAAGGGTTACTTACAAAATATAGGTACAAGGAGAATCTTTATGAAAAAAACAGTTAAAATTTTGGCAGTAGTTATGATCCTCGCAATGATTTCCGTAATGTTCGTTGGTTGTTCAAAGATACTTAGCGGAAAATATGTCGCTGAAGGTGATTTTATGGGTCTTGCAGGAAGCAAAACGGTTCTCGAATTTTCCGGCAAGAACGTTACCAGAACTGTTACAACCAGCAATATTTTAACCGGTGAAAGCACCAAAACATCTAAGGGCACATACGAAATTATGAAAGACAATGATAATCCCGATGCGCTTATTATTGCTTTTGAATTTGAAGGCGAAGATAGATATACAAAATCATTCTCCGAAGGCAAAAATGCAGACGGAGAAAAGGTTATCACAATCGGCGGAATTGATTTTAAACAATCAAAATAGTACATATGGAATAAAAAAATCGAGAGGCGTTGCCTCTCGATTTTTTTATTTGTTTTTCAAAATATCTCTGATTTCTTTAAGTAGCTCCTCGCTGGTTGGGTTAGCCGCCCTTTCTGCAATACTCTTTTCTTCTGCTTCCGCCTTGGCTTTTTCTGCAGCTTCCTTTTCAAGTCTTGCTTTTTCCTCAAAATAAGCTTGGATTGCCTTTCTGTTTTTAAGATCAATTCCGTGTTCTTTAAGCTCAGCTATTTCTTTTTTATCGATTATCAAGCGGTCAGCTGTTTCCCTTATTCCAACATTGATTCCGCGGAGATTGTTAATGGTTCTCACTATAACGAACAACACAAGCGCAATAATAAAGAAATTGATTATCGCATTGATAAACGCACCCCAGTCAATATAAATTGACTCCGCAAGGTCGAGAACCTCTTCCCCGTTTTCATCGATTTTATATGCCACCTGCAAAAAAGTATATACTTCGCTAAGACTATCCTTGCCAAGTATAAGAACAAGTATCCAGTTTATTAAAGGACGAAGCACGTTATTGCTGAGTGAATTAACTATAGTCGTAAAAGCTCCACCGACAATAACACCGACTGCCATATCCACTACGTTTCCACGCGCAATAAAGGTTTTAAAATCCCCAAAAAATGTTTTGTTTTTTGCCATAAAATCTTCCTCCTATTTTAAGTCTATCCTGTTTCTGATTTTATTATCAAAATATGCTTTAATATTTTCCTTAACCTCGTTCAAAAGTCGAACTCTTGCATCAATCGACCCCCAAGCCATATGGGGTGTAAGAATAACGTTATCTTTATCCATTATTTCATAGAATGGATGATTTCTGTCAAAGGGTTCAGTCGAGTAAACGTCACAGGCAAATCCACCAATTTTGCCCGATTTAACAGCATCTGCCACAGCGCGCTCGTCGGTTACCGCACCACGAGCTACATTAACTAGAATTACTCCATCACGCATTTTCGAAATTCGCTCTGCATTGATAAGTCCGCGTGTTCCATCATTAAGGGGCGTGTGCAGAGTAATTATATCACATTCCCCACAAATTGTGTCAATATCAACACAGTTATATTCAGATATTTCTTCCCTCTTATTTACAAATACCTTGCAACCAAGCGCCTCTGCCACTCTTGCAACGGAGCGACCAATATTACCAAATCCGACAACTCCCCATTTAAGTCCATTAATCTCGCGATATGTGGGTGTGAGAACATTTGCAACTCCACATTCACTATAAAAACCACTCGATACGCTTCTTTGATACTCTTTGCTGCGATTTATTAACTGAAGAACAAAGCCTACCGTAATTTGCGCTACATTATTTGTTGAGTATCCAACCACGTTGCAAACGCCAATTCCCCTGCTTCTTGCATAATCAATATCAATATTGTCAAAGCCGGTTGCAGTTACGCAAATGAGTTTTAGATTTTCGGCATTTGAAAGTGTAGTTTCATTCAATTTTAACTTGTTGGTTATAACAACGTCGCAATCAATAGTTCTCTCTTTTATTTCATCATTTGTGCTCGAACCGTAAATTTCTACCTCTCCAAGCTCGGTAAAACTTGAAAGGTCAATATCCCCACCCAAAGCGAGTGCATCTAAAAATACTATTTTCATATGTTTTTCTCCTATATGTTTTGATACAAATTGAAATTTATCTAGTAGTTAGTTGAAGTTAAAAACGCCTGCGCGGCGGGCGCGCGCTTTTGAAAAAGCGCGGCAAAACAATCGAATGGTGCGTGCGGAGTCGACGTAAATTTTCGATAATTTGTAAATAAAATATCGGTATTGAAACTCCAATCCTGACCTTATGTATAAATACAACGGTCAGTATTGTATTTTCAAAACTACGAAAACCACTATTTACATAGTGCTTTTCTAAAATTTACTTTGCTAAACTATAGCCGTTCGAGAACAAAATGGCTATTTGTATAATAGCAAATCATAGATTTTCGAACTGCCTGCCAACAGTGAGAAAATCGTTATGTATTGTTTGATTTCAATCAAACAATACGATTTGCGCGGAATCTTGCGCGAAGCTGATCAAAAGTTTTTGCTAAGCTTTTTTCAAAAAGCGAAAATTTTTAATTCAGCTAACTATTTTTCAGGAGAATACAAATGAAAATAATTGAAATAAACATTATACAATTTGGAAAATTTAAAAACAAGGCGTTCACGTTTGACGGTGGGTTTAACATTGTCAAGGGTGACAACGAGTCGGGAAAGTCGACGCTTCTTGCATTTATAAAATTCGCGCTTTACGGTGTGGGCAGAAAAAATCCGAATGTTGCCATTGGTGAGCGCGAGCGCGCGGTGTCTTGGGGCACGGGAATGGCTGCGGGAAGCTTGACCATTGAGGACATCGACGGCAAAAAATACCGTATTGAGCGTGCAGGTCGCGAGGGTGCGAGGGGCTCTTATACTGACAGAGTGCGCATAATTGATCTTGAAAATGGAAATGAAGTATTTGAGGGTGAAGTCCCCGGTGAGCATTTTCTTGGCATTGGCGCATCTGCTTATGACAGCATGTGCAATATAAAGCAGCTTGAAACCGTACTTATCGGTGCTGACTCCGTTAAGAGTGCCATTGACAATCTTTTGTCTTCGGGTGACGAAAGCACGGACATTCAGGCAGCAACGAAGATGCTTGACGCAGAACGCCGCAGACTTTTACACACAAACGGACGCGGAGGCCTTGTTTTTGACAGCGAAATGGCTCTTGAAAGATTAAAAAGTGAGCACAGAACTGCGCTGATCCTTGAAAACGAGCGCGTTAAAAACACCGACGAGCTTGAAAGAGTAGAATTGTCGCTTGCCAAGGCACGCGACGAGCACGCCATTGCTCAAAAAATGTGCGATCTTTATGACGACGTGCTTCGTCTTGACTCCTTTGAGCGCTTAAGGGATCTTGAATCGGAAAAATCCGCGCTTCAAAACGAAACGCAGGAGCTTGACAAAAACGCGGGATTTGACGTTTCCTTGGCAAGCTATGAGAAAATCGCGGAGATAAATTCCGTGTCGGATGCTTTATCAAGGAGTGATGGTGCGCTCAAAAACGCAGAAAACGAATGCAAAAATGCAGAAATTGCTTTATCAAGCATTGATATAAGTGGCAGCGAGGGGTTATCCGCCCTGCTTGATGAGTTTAGCTCCCCACGAAGTGCGGGCGCGTATTTTGCCACGAAGGCAAAAAAGGTGCGTTCCTCCCTCTCGGGCACGATTATTCTTGGCGCTTTGGGTGGAATTCTTGCAATTGTTACAGGAGTTATTGCTCTTGGAATGGGCAATCTTTCGGGTGCTTTGACGGTTGGATTTATCGCTCTTCTCTCTCTTATAGGAGCGGGAATGTTCTTGAAAAAATTAAAATCCGCAAAACAGGAAAAGCAAGCATTTGAGAGCAGATTTGCAGGAATTATTACAAAAATTGACGAGTATTCCATTGAAGATGCGCTTGAAAAGTTCAGTCAATCGAGAAGCGCCATAATTCAACGCAAAAACGCGCTTGAAAACGCAAAATTCCGTCTTTCTATGGCAGAGGACGGCTTCAATTCTTCTCTTGATAGGGCACGCAGGCTCATCAAAGGACTCGACGTGGTTTGTGAAGCGGGGCAGGAGTGCGAAATTCTAAGTTCGTTTGCTCAAAATATGAAAATTTATCTTGCCGAAAAACGCGAGCTTGAACAAAAAATACGCGAAAAGGATATGCTTTGCTCATCCTTGAAAAAAGAGCTTGAACGCTTTAGCGAAAAGGATATTCGCGCGCGTATAAATCCCTCTCTTGAAGAAAAAATTAAGGCGGTTTCTTTTGAAAAGCTCAAGGCAGAACGCGATTCCGCTCTTCAAAGAACCAATCAGTTCAGTCAATACAAGGCGGGAATTGAGCGCAATCTTGCCGCGAACGGTCAACGCAAAAGCGCGAACGATATTTTCCCTGAAATTGAGGCAGAACAATCAAAGTTGGACGAGCTGAAGCTCCGTCTTGACGCGGTTCGCCTTGCTATGGAAACCATAAACGCCGCTTCGCTTGAATTGAAAAGCGACGTTGTGCCGAGAATCAGAGAGCGCGCGCAGAGTAATCTTGCAACGGTTACAAACGGTAAATATAACGAGCTTTTCGTTGACGAAAATATGAAGCTCTCCATCTTTGCCGACGGTCAAACTCTACCTATCGAGTCGCTCAGCCGCGGAAGTCTTGACGTTTCTTATTTTGCACTGCGTCTTGCGTTTTTGCAGGTTTTGTTGAAGGAGAAAAATCCTCCACTTTATATGGACGAGTGTCTCTCTCAGCTCGATGACAAAAGAGCCGAGAACGTTTTGCGCGCCATTTCGGAACATTCAACCGACGCGCAGTGCATTCTCTTTAGCTGCCAAAACCGCGACGTTGAATTGGCGCGCGGGGTTTCAGATGTGAATTTGATTGAGATTTGAGTGCAAATTTTGATTTGTAGGGGAGTTAGTTTGAAACAAGAAAGGGGAACTCCCTCCGTCTTTGCCTAAGGGCAAAGCCACCTCCCTCTGCGGAAGGAGGCTCTGTAAGATATTCCATCGCGTGTAGCCGTGAAGTGTGATAAAATTTTATAATGCCTT
>JAGBYG010000192.1 GCA_017628875.1 Clostridia bacterium | reverse complement strand
CACGCGAGTTGCGCGGAGTCTGTGGAGTTTGCTCAAACTATATGGCTGTTGGGCGTAGCACTACAAAAGTTTTGCGGAGCTTTTTCAAAAGCGACCCATTTTTTAACTTTGTAACTATTCGACAAATCAAAATTTAAAATTTTGCATATTCTTCTCGGGATTAAGCATAAATATTTGAATTTATGCTTATGTTTTATTAATTTACTTTCAATATATGAAAAAAGTGTTGCAAAAGTTCAAAAATGGTGATATACTGTGTTCATAAAACCAAATATTTACAAAGGTTGGACTTATTATGAAGATTAAAAACGTTGTCCGCGATTACGACGAAGTAATGGCGATAGAACCGCACAAGCACTATAAACCCAAAAAGACAAACATATTTTGGCAGACGCTTACAAAGGTAATTTCCCAGCCCGCGCTTATAAAGAATCACTTTAAATACAAAAAGATTGGAATGGAAAAACTCGGAAAGGATGAGCAGGCGCTCATTTTGATGAACCATTCCGGCTTTACGGATTTTGAAATTGCATATTCAATGCTTTATCCAAGAAAGTTTAACACAGTTGCGGCTTATGAAACCTTTATGGGTCTTGAGTGGATTATGAAGCAGATTGGTTGCTTCGCGACAAGAAAATACACGGCGGATCTTCAGCTCATCAGGGACATAAAATACTGTATGAAGGAAAACAAAAGCTCTGTGCTTATGTTTCCTGAGGCGGTATATACGCTTGATGGAACGTGCGTAACGCTTCCTTCATCACTTGCAAGGTTTGTAAAAATGCTCGGCGCACCTCTTTGTGTACTGATAACAAACGGTGTGTATCTTCACAATCCCGCTTACGGATACGTTAAGGATCGCGATGTGCCGATATATGCAGAGCTTCGATATGTGCTTTCTCCTGAGCAGATTAAGGAAATGAGCGTTGACGAAATACAAGCGGTAATTGATCGCGAGTTTTCGTTTGACGATTTCCGTTGGCAGCAGGAAAACAAGGTTGTAATAGACGAGGATTTCCGCGCGGACGGACTTCACAAGATATTGTATAAATGTCCCCATTGTAAAACCGAAGGCAAAATGGAGGGCAAGGGAATACACCTCACTTGTCACGAGTGTGGCAAGAAGTGGGAGCTTACCGAGCTTGGCTTCTTAAAGGCAACCGAGGGAGAGGACTATTTCGACCACGTTCCAAATTGGTACAAATGGGAGCGCGAGTGTGTTCGCAGGGAAATTCTTGACGGTACATACGGCTACGATCTTCCTTGTGAAATTATGACCATTGTTAACACCAAGGCAATGTACAAAATAGGCGAGGGAAGAATAGTCCATAATAACGAGGGCTTCCACCTCACCGGCTGTGGCGGAAAGCTTGATTACCGTCAAAGCGCAAAATCGTCCTATACCTGCGAGGCGGTGCCTTATTGGTATCAGATTGATGACGTTATCGGCTTTGGAAATAATAATATCTTTTACTATGCCTTCCCCAAGGAGCACAAAGAGGTTGTTTGCAAAACAAAGCTCGCGGCAGAGGAAATGTTTAAAATCATCGAGGAGCAGAAAAAGGCGAAAAAGCTTGAGAATAAAGAAGAGCCCGCCCCCGTTGAAGCTTAAAGTAAAAAATAAAACAAATAGAACTCCACCCGCTTGGCAGGTGGAGTTTTTGTTTCAAATTTTGATTTATCGGGGAGTTAGTTTGAAACAAGAAAGGGGAACTCCCTCCGTCTTTGCCTAAGGGCAAAGCCACCTCCCTCTGCGGAAGGAGGCTCTGTAAGATATTCCATCGCGTGTAACCGTGAAGTATGAT
>JAGBYG010000191.1 GCA_017628875.1 Clostridia bacterium | reverse complement strand
ATCAAAAGACGGAGGGAGAGATTGATACTTAAAGCAACTTTCAATTAGGAACTCTCCCTCACCCGCTAACGCGGGAGCTCCCTCGACAGAGGGAGCCAAGTGTTTGTGCAAATTCTCGACATCCCGATAAATCCCAATTTAACGGTCGAAAAATAAATTTAAGAAATATTGAGTTATATATTGAAAAATCCTTAGAAATTTGATATAATATCTACGTATTTGCTTTTGGGCTTTTAATTTATATTTTAGGGAGTCGAATAATGAAAACTTGGGAAGAATTATACGATGAATGCGCGTCTTGCGAGAGGTGCGAGCTTCACAAAACACGAACGAATTGTGTTTTTGGCATAGGAGATAGAAACGCGGATATTCTTTTTGTTGGTGAAGCGCCCGGCGAAAAGGAAGACCTTTCGGGAACACCATTTGTTGGCAGAGCGGGTCAGCTTCTTGACAAGTTTTTGTTTGCTGTTGATATTCCGCGCGAGAGCGTTTACATAGCTAACATTTTGAAATGTCGTCCGCCCAAAAATCGTGACCCCAAGCCCGATGAAGAAGATGCTTGTATGGGATACTTACGCGAGCAGGTACGTCTTATCAGACCTAAAATGATAGTTTGCCTTGGCAGAATTTCTGCGCAGCGACTTATTGACCCAAATTATCGTATCACCAAAGAACACGGTCAGTGGGTGCAAAAGGGCGATTTTCTTATGACTGCCGTTTATCACCCCGCGCTTCTTCTTCGTGATCCTCGAAAAAAAGAGGAAATGCTTGAGGATATGAAGGCAATCAAGGCAAAGCTTGATGAAATGAAATAAACTTTTTTGGAGATTTAATGAATAAAAACGATTACAAAAGCGGAAAATTCAGGACCGGTCAAAATCCAAAAAGCAGATATGTGAGCTCAAAAGAAAATAACGATAACAAGAAGATGTTTATTATTCAAATTATGCTTGTTTTGTTGTTTTTGGCAATCATTTTTATGTTTTTTGCGGTGCTTTCTTCCGATGGCTTGCTTGCGTGGAATCCTTTTGATGATTCGGGTGACACTAATACGACACCGAGCACAATTCAAAAGCCGACCGATCCAAACAAGGATTATCCTTATGGTACAACTCCCGATGGCAACAAATTCGTTGCGGACAAGGGCGGTGAATGGTTGAGTGGCTTGGATTCGAAGCATGCGATTCTTGTGCGACTGTCCGATATGAGTACAATTGGATATAAAGATGCAGACGAATTCATTTATCCTGCATCAATGACAAAGCTGATGACGGTGATTACCGCGCTTGACCTTATTGAAAATCTTGATGATGTTTATACTTATAAGCCCGACGTTTTTGATAGAGTTGTGCTTGACGCGGAGCAACGACAAGATTTAAAATACAATGCCTCAACATCGGATATGCAGTACATATATAATGAATATTACGGTGATGATGAGTTTGGAGATTGTGTTAGTTATACTGTTAGAGATTTGATTTATGGAATTTCATATAGATCGGGTGCGGATTCCGTTGTGTGCCTTATTGACTATTTGGGGCTTACGTGGGACGAGTTTGTTGCTTTGATGAATTCAAAGGCGAATGAAATTGGACTTCAAAACACCAATTTTGGTGGTGCAATCGGTATGGACTATGAAAAAAACCAAACCACCTGCAGAGATATGGCTGCTATAATGGCTTATGCTATGGAAAATCCTCTTTGCGAACAGTTTTTTGGCGGTGCTTCCTATAGATTGACATACATCAAAATGACATATCGAAATAGAACTTTATATGAAACCTTGAACAATATGAAAACCACACAAGAAAAGGTTTTGTGGGGAGATTATACGATTGTGGCAACTAAGAGCGGTCTTGAGGAAAAAGCGGGATATTGTCTTGTATCTTGCATTAAAAACAACAAGACAGGAGAATATTTTGTGCTTGTAACCGCAGGGGCTTCCAAGGGGACGTATCCGGCATATTCTGCAAATCCCATTTATGATATGCAAGAGATTTTTGACACTTTTGCTCCATAAATTTTACATATTTTTTTGTTTTTTTCAAAAAATAACTTTACAAGATTGAAAATAAGTGATATACTTTTTCCGTTAATCCTAAATTTAAAGGAGATTTAATTATGAGTCGTACCATTGGCACAATTTCACGCGGCGTTCGTGCGCCCATTATCAGAAATGGCGATAATATTGCCGAAATCGTTACAAATTGTATTCTTGAAGCATCAAGAGAAGAAAATATCGAAATCAGAGATCGCGACGTTGTTGCGATGACAGAAGCTATCGTTGCTCGTGCACAGGGTAACTACGCAACGGTTAACGATATTGCAACCGACATCAGAGCAAAATTTGGTGGTGAAACAGTTGCTGTTATTCTTCCTATTTTGAGCAGAAACAGATTTTCCGTTTGCTTGACAGGTATTGCAAGAGGAGCTAAAAAGATCGTTCTTATGCTTTCCTATCCTTCTGACGAAGTTGGAAATCACCTTGTTTCTCTTGATAAGGTTGACGAGATGGGTGTTAATCCCTATAGCGACGTTTTGACTCTCACAAAATACAGAGAGCTTTTCGGTTATGAAAAGCATCGTTTTACAGGCGTTGACTACGTTGAATTTTATGAAAAGCTCATTCGCGCAGAGGGTGCTGATTGCGAAATCATTTTTGCAAATGACCCAAGAGCAGTGCTTCCTTACACAAAGAATGTTTTGACTTGTGATATTCACACAAGAGCAAGAAGCAAGAGACTTTTGAAGGCGGCGGGCGCTGAAATCGTTTATGGACTTGACGATATTTTGGCAGAGAGCGTTAACGGAAGTGGCTACAACGAGCATTACGGACTTCTCGGTTCAAATAAGGCAACTGACGAACAGGTTAAGCTCTTCCCAAGAGATTGCCAAGTTGTTGTTGAGGATATTCAAAAGAGATTGTTTGATGCAACAGGCAAACACGTTGAGGTAATGGTTTACGGCGACGGTGCGTTCAAGGATCCCGTAGGAAAGATTTGGGAGCTTGCAGACCCCGTGGTTTCTCCTGCATACACATCGGGACTTGAGGGAACACCTAACGAGCTTAAGCTCAAGTATCTTGCGGACAACGATTTTGCAGACCTTTCGGGCGATGCGCTTAAGGAAGCAATTAAGGCGCGTATCGTTGAAAAGGACGATAACCTTGTTGGTAAGATGGCTTCTGAAGGAACAACACCTCGTCAGCTCACCGACCTTATCGGCTCACTTTGTGACCTCACTTCAGGATCGGGCGACAAGGGAACACCCATCGTTTGGATTCAGGGCTATTTTGATAACTATACAACTGAATAATCAAATGTTTTATATGTAATATAATAACCGCCTTTCGCAAACAAATGCGAAAGGCGGTTATTGTTTTTTTGAGAAAAACAGACCGTATTGTTTTTATCTGTTATTATTCTGATTGTTCAAGCGATTTTGGTTTTTCTGATTATTGTTCTGATTGTTGTTCTGATTATTGTTTTGGTTGTTATTCTTGTTATTGTTGTTATTGCTGTTCTGATAGTTGTTGTTATTGTTCTGATTGTTCTGATTGTTTTGGTTGTTTTGGTTATACTGGTTGTTCTGGTTGTTGTTTTTGTTGTTTTGATAATTATTGTTCATAAAATTTTCTCCTTTACAATTGATTGCGAGTATAGTTTTAACTGTTTTAAGACAAACTATACACGAAAAAAATTTTTTAGGGAGATAATTGCGTGCTTTTAATACAAAATGGATTGGTTTTTACCATGGAAACAAAAAAAGAAATCTATGCTGATGTGCTGATAGACAAGGGAAAAATTATTAGGATTGCGGGAAATATAACGCCAACCGAACGAATGGAAATTATTGATGCATCAGGACTTCGCGTATATCCGGGATTTATTGATGCCCATAGTCATATAGGAATGGCAGAAGAAAAGAAAAGCAGTCAATGTGATCAAAGCAACGAGGGTACTAATCCAATCACTCCGTGTGTTCGCGCCATTGATTCGATCAATCCGATGGACAGCGCATTTCACAATGCTTTGGCTGTCGGAATTACGGGCGTAATGGTGGGTCCCGGTAGTGCAAATCCGATTGGAGGGCAGTTTGCATTTATAAAAACACACGGCAGGCGAATTGACGATATGATCGTTCTTGCGCCTTCGGCAATAAAAATCGCATTTGGCGAAAATCCGATGACCAATTATGGATTAAATGGAAATATACCGTCCACTCGTATGGGGATTGCATCGTTAATCAGGGAAGAACTGACAAAAGCAAAGCAGTATTTTGACAGTGGTAATAGCAATCAGGAAGCATTTTGTATGGAATGTTACCGTGATCTGTTTGAGAAAAAGATACCGCTTAAAGCGCACGTGCATCGAGCCGATGATATTTTTACTGCAATTCGAATAGCCGATGAATTTGAATTGGGACTTACACTTGATCATTGTACCGAGGGGCATTTGATTGCTGACGAGATTGCTAAAAGCGGATATCCTGCTATTGTGGGGCCTTCTCTTGCATCACGAAGCAAGGATGAGGTCAGTCTTTCGGATTTCAAAACCGCGGGTATATTGCAAAAATCAGGTGTTACGGTGGCGTTGACAACGGATCATCCTGTGTCAAGAATTCAATATCTGCCGCTGTGTGCAGGCATTGCTGTTAAGGAAGGTATGAGCAAGTGGGGAGCGCTGCGGGCAATCACTATAGATGCTGCACGCATTTGTAGGGTGGATCACCGATTGGGCAGCTTGAAGGAAGGGAAGGATGCCGACATTGTTATATATGACGGCGACCCCTTGGAAATAGCTTCCTCGGTAAAATATACGATTGTCAACGGAGAGATTGCGTGGCAAAACAGTGAAAGCAATGGGTAGGGTAACGGCTTTTTCTCTCCTAAGGCTAGTTCCTCGCCAGCTCCCTCGTCAGAGGGAGTCGAGAGTTTGTGCTAATTTTTTCAACAGTAGTTTTGTGAGCTTAATTATTTTGTAAAATCCGCAGATGGACTTGTCCATCTGTGAATTTTTGTTTATAAAATACTTGCCAAAAGAGAATTTAAGTGCTATAATGAATTTATTAATCACTTTAAAGGAGAAAAATATGAAAAAAGTAGTATTAATTTTAGTGATATTGGCACTGGCTATTTGTTTTTCTGCTTGTAATCGAGATGATGTTGATGAAATACTTAATCGATTACCCTATGATATAGAGGGCTGGCACGAGCATTCGTGGGACAATTGGGAGCTTGTTTATGACGAAGTGAACGTAAATCTCGTTTGCTCGGTTTGTGATGCGAACGTTAAGAGTCACCCTATTTCACAGGGACTGGAAATTGATGAGAACGGAGTCCTTGTAGATAGAGGCACTTGTAAGGACGCTTATATTGTTGTACCGCAGGGTGTAAAAGTTGTCGGAGAGGGCGCGTTCTCTAATACAAAGGATATCTTGGGTGTGCTTTTGCCCGATACCGTAACCGAAATCAGAGATAATGCATTTAAATCTTGCGACGGACTTCAGGTAATCAACATTCCCGAGGGAGTGACTGAAATCGGAGATTCTGCATTCCACTCCTGTAAATCGCTCATTGGTGTGCTTGTGCCTCATTCCGTGACAAAAATCGGAAAGCAGGCATTTGCAAACTGCGGATACCTTGAAATCATCTACTACGTTGGCACAGAAGCCGATTGGAATGCTGTTGAAAAGGGTAAAAACTGGAATCAGGGCGCAGGCAAGCACGTTGTTGAGTTTAAATTTGTGATTGGTGACGAACCCATTCCGCACGTTCATGTTTGGAGCGATTGGACTATCGTTAAAGAACCCACTATCAAGGAAGAAGGACTCAAAGAAAGATATTGCGATTGTGGTGAAAAGGAAAGTGAAAATATACCTGTTGATGAGTTTGTTGATGGCTCATTTGGTCTTGAATACGTACTCAACGAGGACGGACAGAGCTATTCTGTTGTTGGAATTGGTATCTGCACCGACACCGAGCTTGTAATCCCAAGTGAATATAAGGGTTTGCCTGTAACAATGATAGGTGCAAGCGCATTCTATCAAGATCATATTATAAATGTAAGCATCCCAGATAGTGTTATCGAGATAGGAGCACGCGCATTCAGAGCTTGCCCGTTTCTTGAAACCGTCGACATGGGAGATGGAGTTATTTCTCTTGGGTATGGAGCTTTTAGAAGCTCCACAGCACTGAAGAATGTGGAATTTTCCAAGTCGTTAGTATTTATAGATGAATATGCTTTTGATGATTGTAGTGCTTTAGAGAGTGCAGTGTTTTATGAGGGATTGCAAACAATATCGGATAGAGCATTTAGAAATTGTGCTGCACTTGAAACTGTAAGTCTGCCCAATAGCTTAACAACTATAGGACAAAGATCATTTCCAGGATGTTATTCACTAAAATCAATAGTTATTCCTGATAGTGTAACTCATCTTGGAATAGAGGTATTTAGAGATTGCTATGCGCTTGAATCTGTAACTCTCGGAAGGGGTATCACTGTTTTAGGGGATGATATTTTCCATAATTGTACTTCTCTTAAGAATATAATTGTTACGGATAATGTTACTGCTATTAATGTTGAAGCATTTAGAGGTTGTACTTCTCTTGAAAGCATAACCATTGGTAAGAGTGTACAGTCTATTGATTCATATTCATTGGCGGAATGCCCTTCAATGAAGACAATTACAATTCCAGATAATGTAACTATCATAGGCAACGGAGCGTTCTATTCTTCTACAGG
The DNA here is from genome assembly GCA_017628875.1 of Clostridia bacterium. GTDB lineage: Bacteria > Bacillota > Clostridia > Oscillospirales > CAG-272 > RGIG4608. The sequence goes on along the minus strand of JAGBYG010000191.1, from coordinate 2,930 downwards.
ACTTGAAACTGTAAATATTGGCAGCGGTGTGCTTACAATCGATAACTGGGCGTTTTATGGTTGCCGATCTCTTAAGACCATTAATTATAATGGGACTATATCTAATTGGAATGGTATATATAAGGGTATGGAGTGGGATTATTATACTAATAACTACACCATCTACTGCACCGACGGTGAAATTGCAAAAGACGGTGTGGTGACGTATTACAACTAAAAATTAAGGAACGTCCGATTGGACGTTCCTTTTATTGTGTTTATTATTCTAACTCCTCATAAATCTCCATAAGGCGCTCTTCGAGGGCGTCTTTTTTGGCGGTGAGCTCGGCAGCTTTTTTGTAGTCGGTTGCGGCTTCGCCAAAGAGGTCTTTTTCGATTTGTTCAAGCTCGGTTTCGATTTTTTCTTGCTCTTTTTTGAGGCTTTCGATGCGCTTTTGTTCACGTCTTGCGTCAGATGCCTGTTTTTTGCGTGAGAGGTAATCCTCTTTTTGTGCAGTTGCCGTTTTCTCCTCGCTTACGGAGAGGGTAGAAACAAGGTGTGTTTCCTTATGGTGTGTAAACTCAGAAAAAGCATTTCCAACCGTGAACACCGGGTAATCTATAAAAGATTGACCCGTAGTGCGTTCGTTGTCTATCTCAATAATTCTCGTTGCGAGCTTATTAACAAGGTATCTATCGTGGCTGACGATCAAAATTGTTCCGCCAAACTCGTCAAGCGCGCCCTCAAGTGCTTCGCGCGACATTATGTCAAGGTGGTTAGTCGGCTCGTCGAGAATGAGCAAATTCATTGGTGACAAAATCAGCTTTGCAAGTGTAAGTCGCGCTCGTTCGCCGCCCGAAAGAACGGAAACGGTCTTTTCGCAATCCTCTTGCGTAAATCTAAAACGCGCAAGTGCGCTTCTTATCTCAAATTCACGCTTGTCGGGATAGGCATTCCAAAGCTCGTCAAGAACGGTATTGCTCTCGGTCAGATTTTGGTTTTGCTGGTCGAAATACGCAATTTCAACATTATATCCTGCTTCAATTACACCCGTAGTCAGTTCACTTTCGCCAACGAGCATTTTTAAAAGTGTGGATTTTCCACATCCGTTTTTGCCGATTACGAAAACTCGCTCGCCTCTGCGGATGAGAAAATTCATATCCTCAAATAGCTTTTTATCGCCAAAGGATTTTGAAAGACCTGCAACGCGTAAAACCTCGTTTCCGCTTTGAAGTGATTGCGTGAACTTGATTTTCACGGGCTTTGGAGCTTCCTTGGGTCGCTCCAATTTCACCATTTTATCAAGCATCTTTTGGCGGCTCTCTGCGGCAATGATATTTCGCTCGCGGTTCCACGCGCGCTGTTGAGCAATATATGCTTCCTGACGCGCAATCTCGCGTTGCTGATTGATATAGTGCTTTTCGGCAATCTCGCGGTCAATTTCGCGTTGCTTCATACTCTGCGTGTAATTGCCGTTGTAGAGTTTTGCCTCACCGTGCTCCATCGCAAGTGTTTTGTTTGTCACTTGGTCAAGGAAATATCTATCGTGCGAGATGATAAGCACGCATTTTTTATAGCTTTTGATGTAATTTTCAAGCACCTGCACGGTTTCAATGTCAAGGTGATTCGTCGGCTCGTCGAGAAGGAGCAAATCAGGCTCGCGGCAGAGCTGTTTTGAAAGGGCAAGTCGCGTTCTTTGACCTCCTGAAAGTTTATCAACGTCGAGCGAAAGCGCGCGCTCCTCAAATCCCATTTTGAGCAGGATTGATGCGCAACGGCTCTTGTAGTCAAGACCGCCGAGATTTGAAAATTTAGTGTATAAATCGTGATATTCTTCGCTTAATTTGATATGCTCTTCAGAATTAGTTTCATTTGCCATTTTTTCTTCAAGAGCATTTAATTTTTCTTCCATTTTAAGAAGCTCGGGGAAGGCGGCATACATCTGCTCAAGAGCAGTTTTGCCAACGAGATCGGATACCTCAAACGCGCAATCCTGCGTCAAAATGCCGATGGTTTTGTTTTTTGCAATAAAAACGTTGCCGCTTGTTGCATCCGCTTCGCCAAGAATTATCTTGAAAAGCGTGGATTTTCCGCATCCGTTTGTACCGATGATGCCGAGCTTATCGTTTTCTTCAAGCGCAAAGCTCACTTTTTTGAATAGATCTCTTGCGCCAAAGGACATTCCGAGATCATTGACAGTGATTGCAAGCATCTGATTTTTCCCCTTTCTAAAAATTTAAAAAATATTTCAAAATCCCCTTGACAAAAGGGAGGATTTGATATATAATCCAATACAGAACATTTGTTCGCTAATCTCTCCGATTTGAGATAGAACATATCTCAACCATTATACAACATTTTGATTAAAATTTCAAGTGAAAATGGAAAAGGAGTGATAATTATTTGTAAAATTTGCGGTCAGTTCGTTTGCCCGCCTGCTTGTCCCGAGTTCGACGGTTATGTTGCAGGTCTTGGCAGCGCCACTAGTGAATGTGAGATTTGTGGTGTTCGCAATTATGATGGCGACGGACATTTTATTAAAAACGGCAAAGCTATCTGCATAGATTGCGCCGAGGAGCTTATCTCCTCAGAGCTGCTCGAGTTTCTTGATTGCGTAGATATAAAAGATTTTTTTGAGATGCTTCTGTAAAGGAGTGTTTTTTAACCCCTCGAAAGCAAACAAATGTTCAAATTTAGTTATTCGTTAAATTGGGATTTATGAAGGAAAAGTTACAAAAATAAAAAATGGTCGCTTTTGAAAAAGCTCCGCAAAACTTTTGTGGCGCTTTGCCCAACAGGTCTAAAGTTTGTGCTAAGGCCACAGACTTCGCGCAATTCGCGTGACTCACTTCTTCGCGTTCGTCACAAATGTTTTTACCGCACGAGTGCGATAAAAACCGCGCCTTGCTACATTGCACATAGAGTTTTTATATGTGCTTATGGCTACTTT
>JAGBYG010000190.1 GCA_017628875.1 Clostridia bacterium | reverse complement strand
GAAGGAGGCTCTGTAAGATATTCCATCGCGTGTAACCGTGAAGTATGATAAAATTTTATAATGCCTTGTAATGTCTAATAATTTGAACTATATGGCTACATACGAAAGATTGCCTTAGAGAAGGCTCCTTCCGCAGAGGGCGCGACGCGTTAAAAAAATATGCCAATGGCATATTTTTAGCCAAAGCGGGGAGTAAGCTATGCTTACGACCTGGGCCGAAGGCTGTCACCGTAAGGTGACTGAGGGAGTTTCCCCATTTGCTCAATGCAACTTTTTTAACTCCCCCATAAATCCCAATTTAACGAAAAAAACCACCTCTAAAAATTTAGAGGTGGGCTTTTCTATTTCAAATTAAAGTGTAGAACCGAAATCAGTTACGATGGACTGACCTGTGATAGCTCTGGATTCATCAGAAGCGAAGAACACGAGCATATTAGCAACGTCATCGGGGAAGCAGGGCTGAACTTTAAGGTCATTGTGCTTCATCATCTGACCAAAAATGTTCATATCCATATTTGCAGGATTCATACCAGCAACCATAGGTGTAACGATTGTTCCGGGGCAAAGTGAATTGCAACGTACGTTTGTACCTGCAAAACGGAGTGCTGTGTGTCTTGTAAGACCAACGATTGCTGCCTTTGATGCAACGTAAGCCGCGCCGCCGCAACCCATTACGCCTGCAACGGATGCAACGTTAACGATTGAGCCATAGCCAGTCTTTGCCATCTCTTTAGCAACCTCACGAGTCATGCACATTGTTCCCTTTGTGTTGATGTCGATAACTCTGTCCATATCTTCATCAGTAAAGCTATCGATTGCCTTAAGACCGTTATCAAGAACACCTGCGTTATTGATAAGAATATCAACCTTGCCAAATTTTGCGATTGTTTCTGCAACAACTCTTACAGCATCCTCTGCCTTGGAAATGTCGGAGCAAATGGGAAGAACCTCTCCACCTACCTCACGAATTTTTGCAGCAACTTCTTCAAGCTGTGCCTCACGGCGAGCAGTAATAACTACCTTTGCGCCCTCCCCAACAAATTTCATAGCAGTTGCCGCACCAACACCGGAGTTTCCGCCTGTGATAATGGCAACTTTTCCTTCTAAACGATTCATATTTTTTCCCTCCAAAATATTTATTTTTGTGTTTTACACTACATTGTTAATTATATCACAATGTCGCTCCCGTGTCAATATATTATTTTGTTTGTATTTTAAATTTTGATTTGTAAATATATTATTTGACTTTTTTATTTATTGTGATATAATATTTACAGAGAAAAATACCAAAAGGAGAATTATTGACAATATGAAAAACAAATACAAAAATCCCGTTTGTGACGGAGCAGACCCATTCGTGCTTTTACACGATGGCATTTATTATCTTTATTCGACTAATTCAAGTGACGGATTCAGAGTTTATACATCGGATGATATGGCAACGTGGACCGACAGCGGTTACTGTTTGCGTGCAGAGGATGTAATGGGCGACAAGTGGTTTTGGGCGCCTGAGGTTATGTATAGAAACGGAAAATTCTATATGGTTTACGTTGCAAACGAGCATCTCGGTATTGCAGTTGCAAATTCTCCGCTTGGGCCATTTTTACAGGAAGAAAAGCGGTGGCTCAATGAAAAAAACGAGATAGATGGGCATTTCTTTGTTGACGATGACGGCACAGTTTATCTTTATTTTGTTAGATTTGACAACGGAAATGTTATTTGGTGCGCCAAAATGAATGAGGATATGCTTTCTTATGACAAAAGCACGGCTAAATTTTTGTTTCGTGCCGAGGATGAATGGGAGTTGCGGGATTGTAGTGTTGTGGAAGGTCCTTTCGTTTTGAAGCACAATGGAAAATACTATTTGACCTATTCTGCTAACCACACAAGGAGCGAGGATTACGCAGTTGGCTACGCCATATCGGATAACCCGATGGGCCCTTTCGTAAAGGCATCTTGCAATCCAATTTTGAAAAAGAACGAGGCATTTAACGGTACGGGACATCACAGCTTTACCACTTCAAAGGACGGCAGCGAACTTGTTTGCGTTTATCACGCGCGCCCGTTTAGAGATACAAGCTGCCCTCGTCAGACCTGCATTGACCGCGCAAAGTTTGTTGAAAATCTTTTCGGTGGCGATGATATTTTGGTTATTTACGGTCCTACGTCTGATGAGCAAAAAGCATTTGAAACAGAAAAATAAAAATAAAAATAAAGAACCCGAGGCATTCGCCTCGGGTTTTGCTGTTTATTAGTGTTTAAATTACTGTGAATTTTGAATATCGAATGAATAAAGTCCCATTCCGGAGTCATCACTAAGGAGAGTGAGTGTAACGTTAAGGGGATTTCCTGCAACTGTTACAACAACGTGCAACTCATAAATGTTGCCACCAAGCTCTTCGTTATTGAACTTAAATTCGGGAGTGGAGAAACTGCCAACCTTTACGTCTGCCATAGTAATACCTTTGAGGTTGAGAGATTTAATTTCCTCGTTTTCCTTAACCATATTGATTATAGTTTCTTTATCAAGACCTGATTTGGGGTGAACAAGCTTCTCTGCTTCCTCCATTGCCACATTATAATCGGAAATTTTAGAAATGCTAATAACGTTTTCACCAAATTCAACTGCTCTTGAAATGTCGCGAGAAATTGTTGCCACATTGGTACATCCGCAAATAGAAAGAGCGAGTGTGATTACGATAACTGTGAGGATAATTCTTGCTGTTGTTTTCATAATATCTTCTCCTTTTATTTGGTTCATATTATTTATGAACTCATCGCTTTAAATATATCACACATTTTTGATTTTGTCAATTCAAAAGCAAAAAAATGTTAATAATAAATTGCAGGTGGCTCTTTTTCAAGTTGACAATGATGTATTTCTGTGATAAAATAAATATATCAATTTTTAGGAGGTTATTATGAAAACTAAACTTAGCAAAAAGTTTTGGGTTGCCCTAACGCTTTTCAGTCTTGTGGGACAAATTGCGTGGGTAATTGAAAATATGTATCTTAACGTATTTATTTACGATATGTTCAGGGCGAGTGCCGGAGACATTTCAACAATGGTTGCGGCAAGCGCGATTTCGGCGACACTTACCACTGTATTTATTGGTGCGCTATCTGACAGAGTGGGCAAGCGAAAGCTCTTTATTTGCGGTGGTTATATTCTTTGGGGTATTTCCATTCTTGGCTTTGCACTTGTTAGAGCAGATATTCTTTCTCCCCTCGTTGCAGACGGAGTTAGCGTTGCGGCTCTTGGAATTACACTCGTTATTATTCTTGACTGCGTTATGACGTTCTTTGGCTCTTCCGCAAATGACGCTGCATTTAATGCGTGGCTTACGGACTCCACCGACGATACTAACCGCGGAAGCGCTGAGGGTATTAACTCAATGATGCCCCTTGTTGCAATTTTAGTTGTGTTTGGCGGATTTATGTTTATCCCCAAGGAGAACAATCCTGCTTATTGGCCCACAGTATTCACTATTATCGGTCTTTCTGTATTGGCTATTGGTATAATTGGTATTTTTGTAATTAAAGACCCCGAGCTTAAGCCCTCTGAAACCGGATATTTACGCAATATCGTTCACGGATTCTTGCCTTCTACAATAAAGCAGAACATTTCTCTTTATATTTATCTTGTTTGCTTTATCGTGTTCAACATTTCCATTCAGATTTTTATGCCCTATCTCATTCTTTATTATGAAAAGTCGCTCGGTATGGCAGATTATGTATTTATTATGGCACCTGCCATTGTAATTGCATCTGTTGTGACAGCATTTTGGGGCAAGATTTATGATAAGAAGGGCTATAAGTTCTCTTATGCAATTTCATTTGCATGGCTTTGCTCCGGATACGTTGTGCTTTATCTTTTCAAAAACACCGCACTCGTATTCATCGGCTCGCTCCTTATGATGAGCGGATATCTCGCTTCTATGGCAGTATTTGGGGCAAAGGTGAGAGATCTCACACCTAAAGGCAAGGCGGGAATGTTCCAAGGCGTTCGTATCTTCTCACAGGTACTTGTTCCCGGTGTTATTGGTCCTAAAATCGGCTCTTGGATTTTGCGTAATGCCGATATGATTGAAAATGCAGACGGAACAAAGTCATTCATTCCAAATCAAAATATCTTCCTTGGCGCGCTCGTTGCCGCTGTTGTCGCAATGGTAGTTATGGTGCTTTGTAAAAAGCCAATAAACAAAGAAAAGGAGATTTAATATGGCTAAAAAGAATATGATTTTAAATAAATATCTTAAAACTCCATTTGAAAGTGACACAAGTTCAAGCTGGGACGTATATCCCCGCCCCAATTTCAAGAGAGAATCATATCTTTGCCTCAACGGTGAATGGAATCTCTCGGTTAGCAACAAAGATGGCAAGAGAACGGAGCTTGGCAAAATTAAAGTTCCTTTCGCGCCCGAATCCCGTCTTTCAGGTATTTTTCGAGATAAATGTGATTGCGAAAAGTATTTTTATGAAAAAGAAGTGGAATTTGCGCCCGATTTTAATCGTGGCAGAGTGATTTTGCACTTTGGTGCAGTTGACCAAATTTGCCGAGTGTTTGTAAATAGAGAATACGTGTGTGATCACGTTGGCGGTTATTTGCCTTTTTCTGCTGATATTACTGCTCATTTGAGAGAGGGTAAGAACACTATCAGTGTTGAGGTTATTGATAAGCTCGATAAAGAACTTGCATACGGAAAACAAAGAAAAGACCGCGGTGGAATGTGGTACACTCCCATTTCCGGGATTTGGCAGACCGTTTGGTGCGAGAGCGTTCCCGTGGATTATATCAAAGGAATTAAAATCACTCCCACACTTTATTCTGCAAAAGTTGAGGTTGATGCTCCTGCGGGTGAAAAGGTGCTCACCTTTAACGGTGTGGAATATAGATTTGATGGCAACTCCATTGAGGTTTTGGTTGATGATGCAATAAATTGGACACCCGACAACCCTCATCTTTACGACTTTACACTTCAGTATGGAGAGGACAAGATTGAGTCCTATTTTGCACTTCGTACAGTTTCGATTGAAGAAAGAAACGGAAAATCATTTATTTGTCTAAACGGAAAACCCATTCTTTGCCACGGACTTCTTGACCAAGGGTATTATGCTGACGGAATTTATCTCCCTGCGACTCCGGCAGGATTTGAATTTGATATTCTCGAAATGAAAAAACTCGGCTTTAATATGCTTCGCAAACATATTAAAATTGAACCACAGCTGTTCTATTATTACTGCGATAAATATGGTATGCTCGTATTTCAGGATATGGTCAATAGTGGAAAATATAGCTTTCTTATTGACACAGCACTTCCCACAATTGGCTTTAAAAAAGGAATTACCCACAAGGCGAGCCAAAAACGTCGTGAAGCATTCGAGAAGGATTCAAAAGCAACGATTGATTTGCTTTACAACCATCCATCAGTTATTTATTACACGATTTTCAATGAGGGTTGGGGACAGTTTGACGCAGACGAAAACTATCTTGCACTCAAGGAATATGACCCCACTCGCGTGTATGATGCAACTTCTGGTTGGTTTTGGGAAAAGCACAGCGACGTTCACTCCGAGCATATCTATATGAGAAAACTCAAACTTAAAGCAAGACGTGGAAGACCGCTTGTTCTTTCCGAGTTTGGAGGCTTTTCTTGCAAGCTCAGACGTCATTCCTTCAACCTTAACAATACGTATGGCTATAGCAAAAACAATGGGGTTGAGGATTTTGAAAATAAATTTGTTTCGCTTTATGATAATCAGGTTATCCCTTATATCAAAAAGGAAGGTCTTTGCGCACTCGTTTATACACAGGTTAGCGACGTTGAGGACGAAACCAATGGACTTTTGACCTACGATAGACAGGTACTTAAGGTTAATCCCGATACTGCTAAAGCAATGAGCGATAGACTCTATCAGGCATTTGAAGAAACAGTAAATTAATATTAAAGCTCCCTTGCCAAAAGGGAGCTTTTTTAAAATTGGTCGTGAAAAGTTAGTTAAGAAAAGATTTTCGCTTTTCGAAAAAAGCTTGACAAAAAACTTTTACGGTCTTTCGCCAAAGATTCCGCGTAAATCGTTCCGTTCGCGGAACATAACGATTTTCTACTGCAAACGTAGCCATATTGCTATCAAAACAACTATACTCTGTCAAAGTAAATTTTAGAAAATCAATCCTAAAGGATTGATTTTCGTAGTTTTGAAAACACAATACTGACCGTTGTACTAGTACATACGGGCAGGATTGGAGTTTCAAAACTGATAATTTGCTCGCAAATTATCAAAAATTTACGTCGAGTCAGCTGTGCACCACGCGATTGTTTTGCCGCGCTTTTTCAAAAGCGCGCGCCCACCGCGCAGGCGATTTTGCTTCAACTAACTATTCATTAAATCAAAATTTAAAAAACAAAACCCACTTACAAATGCAAGTGGGTTAAATATGTACTAAATTTTAGCAAGGGTTAAATTCTTATAAGCTTCATCGTCGGTAACCTCGCGAACAACGTTGACAAAATCGGGGAAAATAATTTCCGCGCTCTCGTCACTCTGCTCGATTTCAATTATCGCCTTATCATTCCAGAAAGGATAAACGTCGATTTCAAAATACTGATTTTTGTACGTTAAGCAATATCTTGTCTTTCTGATAGGACGGCAAGAAGGGTCTGCATCCATAAGAAGACGAATATACGCATCCTTTGAAAGACGGCGCTCAAGACGAATTCTCTTGTTCCCTGCACCATTTCTCTTTTTAGTCTGGAAATAGATATAATTTCCGTCAACACCTCTTTGACGCACACGATTCTCTTCTCCTTCGGGCGCAACAAGGTAAGTTTGGCTTATTTCAACGCGCTGACAGTTGGGCATACTTTCAAGAAGCGCAATATCGGGATAATCAATAAGAAATCTCCTCTTAATATCTCTTGGAGCTTCTTCGCCAAGGAAGGACGTCATCTCGTCAAGCAAATTCTTCATTTTATATTCAAAATCGGTGGCATTATCGATGATACGAAGGTGGGGATGTCCCGTCCAAGCGGCGATGATTTTATCGTCAAGCGCACTTGCCTGTTCCACCGTTTCAGTTCTCGCACCGTTGTTTTCAAGTGTGTAGAACTCCTCCGCTCCTTTGGCGCAGGTCACAAGATGGAAAATCGCATCGTAACTGTCGCGCAGTTCAACCTCATTATGTCCAACTATGTCGAGCACCTTATCAAAATCCTCTTGAGTCATGTACGCCTTGTTGTCAAGCGCACCGCGGTCACAAACAAGAAGGATCTTTTCCTTGGGCATAGTGAGTGCGCCCTGCGTAAAAATTCTCTCCTTTTCAAGCTGAAGCTGCATCTGACAAACCTGATATTCAACGTTTGTGCCACAAGTCCACGGAGCAACACCGCCCGTAATAAGCTCCGTCGCTGTTTCGGGCACGAAAAGCACCGTATATCCAAGCTTTGTGAACACACCCTGTATTCTGTTCATCGCAGTAGTTTTGCCCGCGCAAGGACCACCCGTGATAACTATTTTTTTGACTTCCATATGTTTTCTCCAAAAAATTTAATTAGAAATAATACATAAACATTATACTACATTTTTTAATGTTTTTCAATAGAAAAATGATAAAATGTGATTATTGTGGGGTTGCAAATATTGATTTTGGGTGATATAATTAAGTTAGTAAATTTTTTCAAAGGTGATTGTATGAACGAAAAGATATTGAATATCACAAACGGTGATGTTTTTAACGAATATTTATTATCAAAGTGTGATGGAATAGCTGTCCCGTTTTGCGAGGCGATGATGGATGGCACTACTATTAAAGATATTTATTCCAAGGATTTTGTGAATTTGCGTTCTGCAGAACTCAACGTTGATATTGAGGTTTATAAATCAAAAATGTACGTCTATGACGCGTTAAAAGAGGAAAGGTATTCTAAACTCATTTTGTGGTTTGGCAAGGACACTTTTTGCCAAATGAATCTTCTCACGCTTCTTGCGTATTTAGAACAAATTAAATTTTGCGGAAAAATTACACTTAACTATATCGATGACGAAAGCTTTGAAATAATCGAACCCAATATCAATGTCACGCTTGGTTCGTATGTTAAAATATACGAGGAAATTTTAATATACAAACATATACATAATGAAGTTGGTGTACTTTCAAAAAGAGAAATAGAATTGTATTTTGACTATCATTCGGATAATGGTGCACTTGCCCGAATGATTCGAGATAATTGTGACAAAAAAAGCATTGAGCTTGTTTGCCTTTTGCTCGAAAATTCAAAAGAATACGGCTTGTCCGATATTCAGGCAAAGAAATTGATAAAAAAGTATGTGTAATTTTCAAAAAATCACTTGACATTAGTTGTTAAATGTGATATTATAATTAAGTCGCAAGACACGGAGGATTATCGAAGTGGTCATAACGAGGCGGTCTTGAAAAACGGTCGGCTCTGTCACCGAGGTATTCTCTGAACCCTTGATTTTATTGGGATTACGACATTTTAACTCGCACTTTTGCGAGTACCCGTCTTGCATTTTTCTTGCATTTTGCACGATGGGATTTAACAATTAAATAGCACGGAGGATTATCGAAGTGGTCATAACGAGGCGGTCTTGAAAAACGTTTGCCTTTACG
>JAGBYG010000189.1 GCA_017628875.1 Clostridia bacterium | reverse complement strand
GGTTCATCCATAATGATGAGCTTTGCATCTGCCATAAGCGCACGCGCGATCTCAACCTTTTTAAGAATTCCGTAAGGAAGTCCCATTGCGTACCAATTTGCGTAATTTTCAAGTCCCATAAATTTGAGTATTCGCTTTGCCTTTGCACGAAGCATTTTGTCCTCTTTTTTGAGTGAGGGCGAGGCAATCATATGACCAAAGAAACCGGTTTTGTAGCTTCTTGTACTTGCAACAAGCAAGTTTTCCATAACGGAAACCTCTTTTACAAGCTCGATATTCTGGAACGTTCTGCCGATACCCTGCAAGATAATATCGTGTACCTTGAACGAACGAAGATCAACTACCTCGCCATATTTATTTTCAAAGTACATCTCACCGCCAGTAGCATCATAGAAACGGGTAATACAGTTAAACACTGTGGTTTTACCTGCACCGTTAGGACCGATAAGACCGAAAATCTCGCCTTTTTTAACATTAAAGCTGAGATCCTCAACCGCTTTAAGACCACCAAAGTACATTTTAAGTCCCTTAACTTCAAGCAAAACATCATCAGGAAGCGTATGAGTTGCTTTAATCTTATGCTTGATTTTAGCAAGCTTCTTTTCGTTCTTGATAATCTTATCTTGAATTTTGGATTTTTCCTTGTAAAGCTTTGCGGAATAATCGGCTTCAAGCTTTGCCTTGAGTGCAAAATATTCGTTTTCAAGCGCTGCTCTTTTACGTCTGTAAGGAACTACAAACGTGAGTTTGTTCTTTTCGAGGAAGCGCGCCTTCTGTTTTTCAAGCCTTGCGATATATTTCGCTCTCTTTTTATCAAGAGCGCGCATCTTCTTATCGCGAGCTACCAAAAGATAACCAAAGGGCTCTCCCTTGCTTGCATTTTTGAAAATCTTTTTAGCAATACCGTGATTGAGCTTCCTCTGCTTCATATACGCCTTAACGTCATATTTTTGAAGCTTTGCCTCAAGCTCGGTTTGAGCGTATTCTTCCTTGTCACACGCTTCAAAGGCAAGCTTTGCGATTTTCTTATTACCTTTAATCAAAAAGGCATTAAGCTTTTTTTGAATTCTTTCGTCATACTTTTCTTCAAGTGAAGCAAGCTCCTCTTGATAAAAATCGAGGTGTTGACGAAGCTTGATTATCTTTTTCTGATTTAAAGAGTGTTTTTTAGCCAAGATCTTTGCCATAAATACCCTCCTTAATCTTTTTAAATAATACTTTTAATTTTGCCTTGAGCTCGAGAAGGAGCTGAGCAAGACCACCTGGGAAGAACATTACCACGATTATTACAAGCGCACCTGAAATGAAGGTGATAAATTCGGGATTTTCTGCAAAGAAATCAATATCCTGCAAAATTGCCGTTTGCATACCGTACATTACGAATGCACCGAACACCGCGCCCCAAATGGATTTAAATCCACCTATAATTACCGCCGCCAAAATGTTGAGCGAGGTAATAAGCGCGTAGTATCCACTCGCATTAGATGCCTGAATGGAACGAATGGTAATCATAATCATTACACCCGCAAGCGCTGCGTACATCGTACAAATTACGAATGCCAAAAGTCTGTATTTGATAAGACTTATTCCCATTGCCTGAGCCGCCGCCGTTGAATTCTTCATAGCGAGCATTGCTCTGCCCGTTGGACTGTTAATAATGTTGTGTGTTATTATCATTACAATAACAAGCAAGGTCGCAACAATATAAAGTGAATGCTGTTTTTTAATAAGAGTTCCGAAAAGCTCGAAGTTTTTAACCTTAATCTTATCCTCAACAACCATATAAACGTTACGGAGAATCTCAGACAAGCCAAGTGTTAAAATTACAAGATAAATTCCTTCAATTCGAAGTGAAATAAAGCCAACAACAACACCAATGATTGCAGCTACCACAAGGGCTACGAGAATTGCTATGGGCAATGAAAGCTCCGCTTCGTTCATAACGTAATGAACCGCATAAGAGCCAATGCCTATAAAACCGCCCGTTCCGAGAGATGCAAGTCCCGAATATCCCATAAGCAAGCAGAAGCCAATTGAAGCAATAGCAAATGAAAATGAAATTGCCAAGCTCGACTGAAGTGAATATGGAATTATATCAGGAATTATCTTATTAGTAGCAAGGTATGCAACTACCCAACACAACACTCCAAAAAGGATATAGTGCCCTATCGGATTGAAGAAAAGTGATCTTACCGCCTTTGTCAATCTATCATTCTTTGGCGGTGTCCTGCCAAGCAAGGCGTAATTTTTATTTAAATATTTCTTCATAACATTACACCTTCTTTGCTATTTTTTTACCGAATATACCCTGTGGCTTAAAGAAAATGATTACAAGAGCAATCGCATAAACGATTACCATTGACCATCCTGTAAGCTCGGGTTTACCCATTGTGTTTACCACGTATTGAACAAGGTTATTTGCAAGAGGAATCATCAAAGCCGCAATAACCGGGCCGTGGAAGGTAGAAAATCCACCTAAAATTCCCGCAAGGAATGCAAATACCTGATAGTTCGTCATAAAGTAAATGTTCACACTGTTACCGCTTGATGCGTTGATGGTCGCCGCAAGTGCTCCAAGAGCGCCTGCAAGTCCCCACGAAACTGCAGTAACTATATGTGTGTTAATTCCCATCATACCCGCAACGTACTCGTTTGATGCCGTTGCACGCACCGAAAGTCCCCACTTTGAAAATCTCAACAATACGAATATCAAAGCTATTACTACGATAGTCATTGCCATACAAACAAGAGAGTTTTTAGGGAACGAAACGTTACCGTCAGCAAGGTCGAATGAAATTAATCCCTTAACGAAGGGGGTAAAGCCGGGAGTTACAATGCCGAAAACCAAGGGAGTCGCTCCAACCACTATCGAGATAAGTCCCATAGTGATTATCTGCTTACCAAGTGCATTAACATATCTGCCTCGTCTGAAAATACCCACGTCTATTACAATGGCTATGAGCATTGAAACAAGCATACCCACGGGTAATGCAAGCCAAATTGAAAGCCCATTTGACGTCATTACGCTTGAAACCGCGTATGCACCAAATGCTGATATTACGCCCTGTGCAAAGTTAGTTGTAAAGGACGTTTTGAATATCAGGGTAATAGCCATTGTAACGAGGGCGGTAACACACATAGGAATTATTGATCCAAATAATGTGCTAAGAAAATATGCCATAAATTATCCCCACTGAATAATATTTGCAGCCCAAGTGTAGCCGATGCCTGCTGCGATCATGCACACTGTGTCGCCGTCCTTAACCTTGCCCTCTTTAAGTGCAAGTTCAAGGGAAAGAATCTGGTCGATCTGACCAATATGTCCGTAATTTTCAAGATAGATTGTCTGATCCTCACGAAGTCCAAGGTCTGCAAGCATTGCCTTGTGACCACTTCTCTTAATATGAAGAATAGAAAGATAGTCAATATCTTCACGAGTTTTGCCTGATTTACGAAGTGCTTCGTCGATGCAGTGGTACCAGTTAGGCATTGAAACTGTGTTAAGGAGTCCCTTCATCTTGGGGGAGTCCATAAGACGGAGCATACCGTATTCCTTATAGTTTTCGGGAGTTACGGGCTCGAAAATACCGCCAACCTTTGAACCACATGTATGAACAACGCTACCGTCACTCATAAGATGTGTGCCAAGGAGAAGGTTTTTGCCATAATTCTTCTTAAGAAGGATTGCGCCACCGCCTGCACCGAGGTTGAACATAAAGGAAACACCGCTATCTGTGTAGTCGATGAAATCGCAGTTACGGTAGCCACCGCAAACGAGAACTGTATTAATCTCGTCATCAGCGATGAGCATATCCTTTGCGAGCTTCATAGCGGAAACCGCTGTGCAGCAACGGTTCTGAACGTCGATACCCCAAGCATTCTTTGCACCGATTCTATCCTGAACGTAGCAAGCAGAAGTTGTGAGAGGATATTCCTTCCACTCCTCTGTGATACAAAGGATAGCATCAATTTCAAGAGGATCTACGCCACAGTTCTCAAGACATTTGAGAGCTGCAAGTGCGCCCATTTCCTGTGTTCCGTCACAGGGCTCGTTTGAGGGCATATATTTTTGATTGATACCGAGCTTATCTCTTACTGCTTCCTCACTCCAAACGCCACCTGTAGCATCGGAGATTTCTTTTGCAGTCATTATCTTTTTGGGAAGGTATGTACCTACGCCAACTATTCCAACGTTTACCATATTGTTTTCCTCCAATTTAATTAAGGATTAAAGTCTCATACCACCGTTAACGGAGAGAACGTGACCTGTTACGTAAGATGCGTCATCACTTGCAAGGAAGAGAGCCGCCTTTGCGATCTCCTCGGGCTGACCAAGACGTCCAAGCATTGTAAGACCTGCAAACTTCTTAAGAAGGTCTTCGGGAACTGTCTTCATCATATCCGTCATAATATAACCGGGAGCGATTGCATTACATCTTACGGGAACACCCTTGCGAGCAAATTCCTTAGCCCAAGTCTTTGTAAGACCGATTACGCCCGCCTTTGATGCCGCGTAGTTTGCCTGACCGATATTACCGTATTCACCAACAACGGATGAAATGTTGATAATTGAGCCACCACCGATTTCTTCCATAAAAGGACCAACGTATCTTGTAAGATTAAACACACCCTTGAGGTTGATGTCGATAACAAGATCCCACTGTTCGTCAGTCATCTTTCTTGTCATAGAATCGCGTGTGATACCTGCATTATTAACGAGAATGTCAATTCTGCCATACTTCTCTTTTACGTATTCAAAGAAGTTCTTGCAAGCTTCACCGTCTGTTACGTTGAGCTGATAGTATTCAACGTTTTCGTTTTCATAAGTGAGGGGCATCATATCAACTGCAACTACCTTTGCGCCCTCTCTTGCAAATGTGAGAGCCATTTCGCCGCCAAGACCTTTAGCACCGCCTGTTACGATAGCAACTTTGTTTTCCAATCTCATAGTTTTAATTCCTTTCATATATTAATTATTAAACATTTTTAAGAACTACTGCAGTACCCATACCGCCACCGATACAAAGAGATGCAACACCGTATGTCTT
>JAGBYG010000188.1 GCA_017628875.1 Clostridia bacterium | reverse complement strand
GCTTATGGTTTGCTCGATTTTGATATTCCATTTTTCGGACTTTACGGTGCTTGCTCGACGGCAGTAGAAGGGCTTATGCTCGCTTCCCTTTTAATTACAGGCGGACATTTTAAAAGATGCGCGTCTATTGCCTCATCTCATTTTTGCTCTGCGGAGCAACAATATCGTACCCCTCTCGAATACGGTGGTCAGCGCTCACCAACCGCACAATGGACGGTCACGGGCGCGGGCGCTTTTATCACCGAGCACAGTGAGAAAGAGCACGGAGTTTTCATAACCGAAGCACTACCCGGAATTGTTATTGACAAAGGAATAAACGATGCTTCAAATATGGGGGCTGCAATGGCTCCCGCGGCACTTGATACTTTACTTCGTTATTTCAAAGAAAGTAACACTCGCCCCGAAGATTACGATGCCATATACACGGGCGACCTCGGAATTGAGGGAAGCATAATTTTGCGTGAATTTATGTCAATCGAGGGTTACAATTTGGGCGAGGATTATTTCGATTGCGGAAACATCATTTTTGATAGAGAAACCCAAGACGTTCACGCAGGCGGATCGGGTTGCGGTTGCTCCGCGGTGGTTTTGGCTTCCTACATTTTGCCAAAGCTAAAATCGGGAGAACTAAAAAACGCCCTTCTTATAGGCACGGGCGCGATGATGAGTCCGTCGAGCTTGAAGCAGGGTTTTTCAATCCCCGCGATAGCGCACCTTATTAAGCTTGAGCATAGGTAGGTATTTATGGATATTTTAAAATATATTTGGTCATTTTTGGCAGGCGGAGCTCTCTGCGTTATCGCGCAAATTCTGATTGACAAAACGCGACTTACACCTGCACGAATTTTGGTTTCTTACGTGGTAGCAGGAGTAATCTTGGGAGCTATCGGAATTTACGGCCCTTTTGCAGAATTCGTTGGCGCAGGAGCAACAACTCCCCTCACAGGATTCGGATACAACATTTCAAAGGGCGTGCGCGAAGCGGTTGACGAAAAAGGACTCCTAGGCGCACTCACAGGCGGCCTTAAAGCCGCCGCAGGCGGCACAACCGCTGCCCTCTGCTTCGGCTATATCGCGGCTATTTTTGCTAAAGGAAAAGGACAAAAATAACAATAACCACGGCTCATTTTGAGTCGTGGTTATCATTATTTAATTATTTTTACCCAAACCCCATAAACTTTTTAGCAACCATTTTGCCGTCATAGTAAAGTCGAATATTAAAAGAGCTCATCACTGCCTTCACAGGAATTTTTTTATCTCCAACTTTAATCTTTCCTTTTAACTCAAATTTATCCGAAACAATCCCATAGCGCCTGGCAACAACCTTATCGTTGATAACAAGCGAGCAAGCATCAAAGGAACTATAAACCCGAATTACGTTTCCGTCCTCTACATATTCTATCTTGATTTTCCCCAAGCCCTCATCATCTATCGCCTTGATATATCTAACAAAAACAATTATCAAAAATAAAGACATAAGCATCAGTATCGGACACACGATCATTCCTGCCACTTGATTATTTTGATTGGTTTCCACGTAATCTGCCAAGCTCAATAAAGTAACTGTGTCCGTTTTTATCTCGCAAATCACGTAATCGTAATTTTTAGAAGAAGCTTCACGATAATATACCTTCATCACTTCATTTTCTTTCAAACCGGAAAGCGCACTCTTATCGAGTTTTTTATTGGTTATCGTGCTTATTTCAAATGGTTTATCGTACTCATTAAAATATATTTCATATCGTGTGGAACTCTTATATGCTCTCTTTTTCTCAAATCTATCAAACGTCAATTCTTCATAAGTCAAATCGCTGTAATCCAAATCAAATTCGGAGTAGAAATAGAACGAGTTACAAAACATAAACGTAAACAAACCGCCAATAGCCACAAAAAGCACAATCAAGCCAATCAAAAATGCTTTATAACCTTTATATCCGTCCATATATCTCCCTCCAAACTCATTTACTTTGTATTTATATTATACAAGAATATAGAAGCATTGTAAAGGGCAAAATCTGCAAAATAGATAGCTTTATTTTGCACTTTTTAACAAAAAAACAAGACGACTCAAAGCGAGCCGTCCAATTTTTATTTTAGTTCATTTATCAACATCTTCTTTTCCCTTTTATAGCAAACAGCGAAGGTAATAATCAACGTCGCTGCGGTCACAAACCAAGAAATCGGGAACACCACATAAAGCGCTCTTACGTCGTTAAAGATTGGGAACACCGTGTAAACCCAAACTATTCTCAAAACGCACGAGCCAAGGAAAGTGATAACAAGCGCATAGAACGAATATCCAATCGAGCGCAAAAATCCCGAGCCGACGTCCATAAGTCCGCAAAGGAAATAAGGAAGCGCAACAAGAGCTAAGCGTTGTTTTGCATAAACAAGAATTTCAGGGTCGGAATTAAATATACCAACAAGCGGCTTTGCAAAAACGTACACAAAAATGCCGAGTGTAAATCCAACCACAGTAGCAGCACCGCACCCGGTGAATACCACCTTTTTAACTCTGTCAAATCTCTTTGCACCAAAGTTCTGCGAGCAGAAAGTGAGGCAGGTATGATAGAACGAGTTAAGTATATTATATATGTAGCCGTCAACATTCATTGCGGCAACGTTTGCATTAACAACAACGGGACCCAAAGAGTTATAACCCGTCTGCAAAAGCATATTTGAAACCGAGAAAAGCGAGCCCTGAATTCCCGCAGGTAAACCCACCTTTACAAGCTGCTTCAGAACAGAAAAGTCAATACCGAGCTTCTTAAATTCAAGACGGCATTCATCCTGAAGTTTTGAAACGTGAATGATTACCAAGGTTGCCGAAATAAACTGAGAAACTATAGTAGCAATAGCAACACCCTCAACACCCATACCGAATGCCAACACGAAAATAAGATTAAGAATGATATTAATTATTCCCCCCGCCATTGAGAAAAAAAGCGGACGAACGGTATCTCCGCGAGAGCGAAGAATGCCCGCAAAAAAGTTATACATAATATTGGCAATCGAACCACAGAAATAAATCTTAACGTATTTGCTCGATCCTGCCAAAAACTCAACAGGAGTATTCATCGCGTGTAAAATCGGAACTGCAATAAGATTACCAAGCACAGTTACTACAGCGCCCAATATCAAAGCCAAAACAAAAGCAGTATGGACGATTTTACTTGCCCTCTCTTTGTTCCCCGCGCCCAAGCTCTGCGCCAAGGTCACGGCAACACCTGCGCCAAGACCAATGAAAACACCGAGTATCATATTTATAAGCGCGCCCGTGCATCCCACCGAGCCAAGCGCATTTTTATCCGCGCAAAAGTTGCCCACAACAAACATATCCGCAGAATTATAAAAAAGCTGCAATATGTTGGTAAGCATTATAGGCAAAGCATATTTTATCATATTCGGTAGAATTGGACCGTCAAGAATATTAACGTCTTTTTTAGAAAACAGCGCCATTATCACACCCCACTTTCGAGTTAATAAATTATAGCACAATTCACAAACATTTTCAACACTATTTTTACACAATTATATTATCTTTTACTCGCCTTTATATATGCAAAAAAACAAGGGACGAAAACGTCCCTTGTTTTTCAGAAAACCTTTAGCAATTTATATATATTAATTAAAATCTATATTAATCTCTGGGCTGTCTTCTCTTTGCGAAGCAAGCACTGCAATAAACAGGTCTGTCTTCAGAAGGTTGGAAGGTTACCTTTGCCTCTCCGCCACACTCGGAGCAAACTACTGTGAAATATTCACGGGGCTCTCTCTGTGCGTTCTTTTTAGCATCACGGCAAGCCTTGCAAGCCTTGGGCTTGTTCAAAAAGCCCTTTTCTTTGTAGAATGCCTGTTCGCCCGCTGTGAACACGAATTCGTTTCCACAATCCTTGCAAACAAGTGTTTCGTCCTGAAACTCAACTGTTTCTACAACTTTTTCTTCGTTCTCGTACATTGGTTTTGTCCTCACTTTGATTGGATTTTTTATTGCCCCCGACGGATTTTAACCGCCATCTCCCTTTCGGGCGCTTTGTTTAAGCTAAATGGGTATATCAATCTGCTATTAGCAGAGTTTTTAACTTTCGTCTGATTCTGAAAATAGCATTATCGATTGACTTTTCACTTGAGTTTAGCTTAACGGCAATTTCCTTCGATGAGTAACCATTGACGTAGTATGACCAAACCTCGTTTTCATACTGAGAAAGCGTTTTCTCAATCTGTTCTCCAAGCTCCTTTTCGCTCTCACGCATTTCAAAAAACTTAGAGACCTCGCCATCGGGATCGGTAATGCTATTCATTTCCTCATCTCCAATAAGCGATTCATTCGACTTCTTTGCAGCAGCGCGCTTAAAAGAAATCATGCTATTTGTAACGCAAATTTTTGCGTAAAGACCAAATTCAACGTTTTTTTGTTCCTTGTCAAAATTGATTATCGCACGATAAAACGCGATAAGCTCCTCTTGGCCAAGATCCTCAACGTCCTCTTTTGACATTTCATCAGTTGTGTATGCATTAAGTATTTTCTTAAGCAACGGATTGTAGATTTCAACAAGTGCAGAAAAAGCATCTGAGTCACCCTGAATAACGAGATCTATCAATTTGTATATTTCTTCGTGATTTTTCTTCATTATTTAATCCATCCGCTTAAAAACACTATCATTCTAATATAATTATACTATATTTTTTCAAAATGTCAACAAAAATTTGTCGATTTTTCTGATTTTTTTATATTTTTTTCACAAAAATTATTGATTTTTAACAAAAAATCAGTCAAGCAAGAAATTTACGTTACCCGCAAGGAGCGCCAAGGTCGCTTTATAGATGCCCTCGGGTCTGCCATAAAAGTTTTCCTTCATTCGCTCCGCTCTTGAAAGTGTGTCAACAACCACCTTCGTAGAATAAATAAGCTCACCCTTCTCCATCATCTTGCACTCAATGTCATATCTTCCGTCATCGCGCTTTTCGATGATGCACTTTGCTTCAACTCCGCGCTTCTTAAAATCAAGATAGCGAAGCGCCGCAGACAAGCTCTTATCAAGAATTGAAGTAATAATATCGGAATTAAGCTCCCTTGCAACGATCTTTCCCTTTTCGGAAACGATATACATCGGTTGATTTTCTTCCTCGCCCTCAACCTCAAGAATAAGACCCGCATCCATCATCTCGTGAAAGCTCTCTGCAAAATCAAGATACATTACATAGTCAGTTTGCATAATAATATCGTTGAGTGTAGCATAATCAAGGGGGTAATTTATATTTTCCATAAGGTAAAGAACAAAAATCTTTACGTTTCTTTTGCTTCCAATAGCACTTGATGCCATATTTTTCCTCCATAACAAAGTAAATTTATTTCTAATATATATTTTACCATATTTTTTATTTTTTTCAATAGTTTTATTTGCTTTTTGATGAATTTTGTGATATTATATAAATGTATATGAATTTTATTGCAAAAAATAGAACGAAATGGAGTTTTTATGAAGAAAATTGCAATTTTGGGCTTCGGTGTTGTCGGTAGCGGTGTAGCCGAAGTTTTAACTCAAAACAAAAAAATAATTGAAAGCAAGTTGAATGAGGAAATCGAGATAAAATATATTCTCGATTTAAGAGATTTCCCCGACTCACCATTTGCAGATAAGGTGATCCACGATTTCGATATAATTCTCAACGATAGCGAAATCTCAATAGTTGTTGAAATGATGGGCGGCTCACATCCTGCATACGATTTTTCAAAAGCATCGCTTCTTGCAGGGAAAAATGTGGTTACCTCAAACAAGGAAGTGGTTGCAAAGTTCGGTACGGAGCTTTTGCAGATTGCTAAAGAAAACAACGTAAGATATTTGTTCGAAGCAAGTGTTGGCGGTGGCATTCCGATTATTCGCCCCATAAACAATGACTTGGTTTCTAATAAAATCACAGGCATTGACGGCATTTTAAACGGCACAACAAACTATATTCTCACCCAGATGAACGAAAATGGTACTTCCTTTGCAGATGCCTTAAAGGACGCGCAGGCAAAGGGATATGCAGAGGCAGACCCAACGGCTGACGTTGAAGGTATCGACGCAGCAAGAAAAATCGTTATTCTTTCTTCCCTCTCATTTGGTAAATGCATCTCGCCCGAAAAGGTGTCGCGTCAAGGAATTACACAGGTTAGCACCGAAGATTTTGAAATTGCAAAATCACTTGGCTATACTATAAAGCTCATCGGTCACGCAGAATTGATTAACGGAAAAATTTTGGCAACTGTTTCACCAAGATTTATTCCGCTTTCCAATCCTTTAGCACACATTTCCGACGTTTACAACGGAATTTTGGTTGAAGCAAATATGCTTGACAAAGTGCTTTTCTACGGTAAGGGCGCAGGCAAGCTCCCAACAGCAAGCGCAGTGGTTGCCGACATTATGGACATCGCCCAAAAAATGAGCAACGAACAAGCTCCCATTATTGAATGGACAAATGCAACCGATGAAGACATTGCAGATATTAACGATTACCTCTGCAAAAGATGTATTATCGCCAACGGTGAGGCAATTATCACAGAAAAAATCAATCTGGCAGATGCAGAAAAAATCGCAGCTTCATATTCTGCAAACTATAAAATCTATTCAATTCTTTAAAATCAAGGGCTTCCTTTTGGAAGCTCTTTTTTCATTAAAATATCGTGATGTTTCTATTTTGACTTCATTACTCATTAAAGAAATTATCAGCAAATTCATCAGCGTCATACCACCCACGGCAAGATCCGCAAGCTCCCATACAAAATCTAATGAAATGTAAGAGCCAATGAAAATAAATGCTATATAAAGCATATAATACACCTTTTCCGCTCGCTTACTTTTATTCAAAAAATAGATACATTCCTTGCCGTAATATCCCCAACAAACGATGGTTGCAAAGGCAAACAAAAACACAGATATGCTCAACAAAATATTTGATATATCCCCTAAGCTATGTGAAAAAGCGGCAAAAGCCATCATAATAGGATTTGAGAAATGAGGTGTCGCGCTCTCAAGGTTCAATAAAATCACAAGTGCCGTCATCGTGCAGACGAGCATAGTGTCAACAAAAACCTCAAAAACACCAAGAAATCCCTGCTCCGTGGGTGAATTGGTGTTTGAAGTCGCGTGTGCAATTGGCGAGCTTCCGCACCCCGCTTCATTGGAAAAAAGTCCACGTATCGTGCCATAGCGTAATGCCTTTGAAAACATAAATCCAAGTGCACCCGCCCCCACCGAGCGAAAAGAAAAAGCATCTTCTAATATACTTCTGAATATAAATGGCAACCTATCATACGCAGGTATAATTACCGCAAGTGACATAACGATATAAAGTAAACTTACAAACGGAACGAGCTTTTCACAAAGCGAAAATATCTTTTTCCCGTTAAAAAAGAATACTATTACTGAAAGTATTAAAAGAAATACACCAACACCAATCTCACTCATTCCAAAGCTTGATGAAAACGAGCTTGAAATTGCATTTGATTGGATTATACATCCCATCGTAAAGCCATTCAAAAGGCAAAAAAACGTAAAAAGAAACGTAAATATTTTACCAAGATTTTTGCAAGATTTAAAAAATTCCTTCATATAATACATTGCTCCGCCGTAATTTTCTCCATTCCTCACCCTGCGATGCAAAACTGCAAGCACGACCTCGCTGTATTTCAAAATCATTGCCAATAACGCACTCACCCACATCCAAAGCACCGCACCCGCACCACCCAAAGCGATTGCAGAGGCAACACCCACGATATTTCCCACTCCCAGTGTGCCCGCAAGCGCGAAAATTACCGCACGAACAGGGGATGTTCCACTTCCCTTTTTCTTTTTGAAAAGTGACTTAATAATCACTATAGGATTTATCATCGGACGTCCCTTTAGGCGCACGAAAAAGAAAATCGAACACAAAACGAGTGCTATCGGGACGAAAGCTCCCGAAAGATATTGATTAATAAGCTCCATTTTATACCTCTTTATCATCTTTTTTCTATATCTTATTGAATTTTTCAAAAAAATATGATATAATAATAAAGTTATAAAAAAGTATTTATTAATTTCTTAATTCGGAGGATTAAATAATGACTATTAAACCCCTTGCAGACAGAGTTGTAATTAAACTCGTTGCTGCAGAAGAAAAAACAAAATCAGGACTTATTCTCACCGCGTCAGCACAGGAAAAGCCCCAGATTGCAGAAGTAGTTGCAGTAGGTCCCGGCGGACTTGTTGACGGAAATAATGTTGAAATGACAGTTAAGGTTGGTGACAAGGTCATCACAAGCAAATATTCGGGCACAGAGGTCAAGGCAGACGGTATTGAATACATCATCGTAAAGCAAAGTGACATCCTTGCCATTGTTGAGTGAATTTAGGAGGTATTTGTACTATGGCAAAAGAAATAATTTACGGACTTGAGGCAAGAAATGCCCTCACACGCGGAGTTGATAAACTCGCTGATACTGTTAAAATCACACTTGGACCAAAGGGCAGAAACGTTGTTCTTGATAAAAAATTCGGTTCTCCCCTCATCACAAATGACGGTGTAACAATCGCCAAGGAAATCGAGCTTGAAGACGCGGCAGAAAATATGGGCGCACAGCTCGTTAAAGAGGTAGCAACAAAAACAAACGATGCCGCAGGTGACGGTACAACAACCGCAACGGTTCTTGCTCAGGCACTTATCCGCGAGGGTATGAAGAACGTAACCGCAGGCGCAAATCCTATGGTGCTTCGCAAAGGTATCAAAAAGGCGGTTGACAGAGCGGTTGAATGCCTTGTTGCAAATTCAAAGAAGGTAAACGGCTCTGCTGATATTGCGAGAGTTGGTACGATCTCCGCAGGAGATGAGCTTATAGGAGCTCTTATTGCAGATGCTATGGAAAAGGTTACGTCAGACGGTGTAATCACAGTTGAGGAATCTCGTTCCGCTGACACCTATTCCGAGGTTGTTGAGGGTATGCAGTTTGACCGCGGTTACCTTTCTCCCTATATGGCAACCGATATGGACAAGATGGAAGCCGTTCTTGACGATGCTCTCATTCTTATTACAGATAAAAAGATTTCTAATCTTCAGGAGATTCTCCCCGTTCTTGAGCAAGTTATTCAAGCAGGCAGAAAGCTCCTCATTATTGCCGAGGACGTTGAAGGTGAAGCTCTCACAACTCTCGTTCTAAATAAACTCCGCGGCACCTTCACTTGTGTTGCTGTAAAAGCTCCCGGCTTTGGTGACAGACGTAAGGAAATGCTTAAGGACATCGCAATCCTCACGGGTGGCGAGGTAATTTCAAGCGAAATCGGTCTTGAATTAAAAGACGCATCCATTGAATATCTCGGACACGCACGTCAGGTTAAGATCAATAAGGATACAACAATCATAGTTGACGGCGCAGGACACCCCGCAGACATTTCTGCAAGAGTTCACCAAATCAGAAGCGCACTTGAAATCACAACAAGCGAATTCGATAAAGAAAAGCTTCAGGAACGCCTTGCAAAGCTCTCGGGCGGTGTTGCAGTTATTAAGGTAGGTGCAGCAACCGAGGTTGAAATGAAGGAAAAGAAGCTCCGCATCGAGGACGCACTCAACGCAACACGTGCCGCAGTTGAAGAAGGCATCGTTGCAGGTGGCGGAACCGCATACCTCAATGTTATTGCCGACGTTGCAAAGGTTGCAGAAACCGTTGAAGGCGACGAAAAGACGGGCGTAATGATAGTTCTTAAAGCACTTGAAGCACCTGTTAGACAGATCGCAGAAAACGCAGGTCTTGACGGTGGAGTAATCGTTCATACAATCAAGAATTCAGGCAAAATCGGATACGGATTTGATGCTTATAAAGAAGAATACTGCGATATGGTCGCAAGCGGTATAGTTGACCCCACAAAGGTAACTCGCTCTGCCCTTCAGAACGCAGCATCCATCGCAAGCACAATCCTCACAACCGAAAGTGTTGTCTGCGACAAAAAAGAAGAAAATCCCGCACCCGCAGCCCCTGCCGGCATGGGCGGAATGTATTAATTAAATAAAAACAGCTCCCACCGAACTCGGTGGGAGCTTTAATTTTATTAAGTATTAAACAAGAAGATTCTTTTCCGTTGCAGGATCAAAGAAATGCATTACCTTGCCTTCGAATGTAACGTACATCTTATTACCGTAGCTGAGCTTTTCGCGTTGTTCTGCTGTAAGAGAAACAGTGGGAATACGAACGATAAGCTTATCTCCGCCCTCAACAAGAACGTGGAGGTGAAGCTCACTACCCATCATTTCGTTAACCTGAATTTCGCAAGCAATTGCAGAAGGATCATTAGCATCTGCAAGAGTGATGTGCTCAGGACGAACACCAAGAACGATTTCCTTACTTGAAACGTAGTTGGATTTAAGCTTCTCTGCCTTTTCGCCTGTAACCTCTATCTTTGCACCGAAAGGTGTTACATAATACTTGCCACCTTCAAAAAGAAGCTGTGTCTTGAAAGTATTCATCTTGGGCGCGCCGATGAACTCAGCAACGAACAAGTTAAGAGGCATATCGAAAACTTCAGTAGGTGTACCAATCTGCTGAATGAAGCCGTCCTTCATAATAACAATACGGTCACCAAGAGTCATAGCTTCGGTCTGGTCGTGCGTTACGTAAATGAAGGTTGTATCAATCTTCTTTCTAAGCATAATGATTTCAGCTCTCATC
>JAGBYG010000187.1 GCA_017628875.1 Clostridia bacterium | reverse complement strand
GCCGTAATTGCCGTCGATGATCCACTCGTTCTTTTCAAGCACAACAGACAAGCGTTCAAGAAAAACTTTCTTTTCCACTGTCGTTTTATCCGCATTCCAATACATCATATCGAGATGAAACAAAGGAACACCCGTCTTATTATGCAACGCCCTCGAAAACACGCTTTTTCCACTCCCGGGGCAACCGATTACAATAATCTTTTTCATATTTAAAGTTTCCAAATTTTATTTAAGTGTCAAGATTTTCAATAGCAACAATAAGCCCCTTGACCATATCGTTTATATCCATAAAGGGCTCTTTGTTTTGCTCTGCGCAATATGGAATGTGAATAAATCCAATTCGCGTTTCGGTATTCTTATAACGCGAAAGCAAGGTATATAACACGTCATTACAAACATACGCACCCGCAGAATAGGACACGTGGGACGGCATTCCTGCATCACTTATTGCATCTGCAATTCTGCGCACAGGCAAGGTGGAAAAATAGGCACATTCCCCGCCCTTAATTATCGACTCGTCCTTTGGCTGATATCCGTTATTGTCGGGAATGGAGGCATTGCGTAAATTTATTCCCACAAGCTCAGGGGTTATTGCACCTCGACCGCCCGCTTGACCGATGCAAAGTATTACATCGGGACGTATCTCGTCCGCCACTTTGATTACACTTGCAGCTGCTTCGCCAAACACCACGGGGATGCGAAGCTTTACTAATTCATATCCATTTATCTCTATGGGCAAGCGGTCAACCGCCTCCCATGAAGGATTAATCTGCTCGCCGCCGAAAGGCTCAAAGCCCGTTATCAAAAGTGTTTTCATTTGTTTCCTCGTTTTTTACTTTTTATTATCCCTTGATGTACGTGGCAATCGCCTCTGCCACAAATTCAGCAGTGCCCTCTCCGTACTTGTCGATGTTCTTCTTGAATCGCTCGTCGGCAACGTACATTTGGCCAAGACCTGCAAGAATTTCATCGGTGCAGGTGTAGTAATTGGCGGTAATGTGCGCCTGAAGCTTGGCAACCAACGATTGCACTTCATCAGAATCGGCACTCATACCACTCTCTTTGCACGCAGCGAACTCGCCCAAGATAGCCATCAAGCCCTCGTTCGCCTCTGCCCACTTCTCTTTTGTATAATTTTTCGTCTTTTCCTCGTGCTCTCGATAGGCGGTAGTATCACCCCAGCGCGAGCGAGCTTCAGCTTCAAATTTTTGTGTTTTCATTATGTACCTTAATTTTCCTTATATAACTCGTTTTAGTTACACAACATTTGTTGTATGACTATGTTAACAGCGTCTCCAAATGGATCTATCCGCAAAGTATATTTCGCCATTAACCGTGTTGTGTGCATTACACATCATTACATATCCATAAAATTTTCCGTTTGGATACGGAGGTTTATATATCTTAACCCATTTTAGATCTGGATTTTCGTCATTGGTAGCTGTCAAGCATTTCTCGTTTATATCTTTTTCTTTCCACAACTCAAACAGCGTTTTGCCTTCGTTTTCATTGCAAATAACAATATGGGAACTCAAAGGCATTTCTAAGTTTTGAGTTGAATCTTTCCCAACGTTTAAAGCAATAGTTGAAACAGCAGTAGCAACTTTCTTTTCAACAACTGGATCTTTATTAACAGGTAGAACAGAAGCAGAGGATTCTTTTTTTACAACACTTCTCTCTTGCGTTATTTTAAAATTTTTCTTTACTTTGAAGCAGAATACAATTAACTTTACAATTAGCAAAGTGATTGCTAATATCGTAACAGAAGCTAAAACTATTTTAATAATCGGTGATATCTTGCGTATAAACGCGCATACAGCACTTGCCACGCTCGCAAATATCGCAATTAAGATAAAGTATATACTAATTCTGCTCTTTCCTCCGGCAACTTTTCCACTAATAAACTTTCCGGCATACAGCATTCCCACAATTATGGTAGCAACACTAAATGATGCACTTAGAACGCCCTTCCATAAAAATTTATCCAACAGTGCATTACCTGAAATATCAAACACTTTAGGGATAATCATTCCTGCAATAAGCGTAATTATTATTGCTTGAATAGATTTAGAAGATTTTTTCGACATCATTAATCCTTTCTTTCAATTATTTTTTCCAAAATCTCCACATCCGCCGGGCAAAACTCATAATCCGGAATCTCACTCGGAGTTATCCATTTTATATCGTTATGCTCCAACTTTTGCGGCTCGCCCTCGAAGATGGTTGCATTGAATAAGGTCAAATGCACCGTCAAGTCGGGGTATTCGTGGGTTACGTCCATAAACACATCGCCAACTGAAATTGTCACCGCAAGCTCTTCTCTGCACTCGCGGATAAGGGCTTGCTCTTTTGTTTCTCCCGGCTCAACCTTGCCGCCAACGAACTCCCACAAAAGCCCTCTCGCCTTGTGCGCAGGACGTTGGCATATCATAAATTTATCATCTCGCCACACAAGTGCAGCCACTACTTCTGTTACCATCGTAATCTTTCCAATCAATATTATTATTGAAGTTATTATACCACAAAATGACAATAAGCGCAAAAATTTTACAAAATTTCGGTGTTCCACAAAATATAACCGATCATTCGAGAGTTAACCTTTAATCACGTCGAAAAATTCACATAAAATCTCCGCGCTTATTTTCCTTTGCGTATCATTTTTGACAAAGCCGCCGTCTTTTTGAGCGCGTAGAATATATTGCCCTGCTTTGCGTATAATCGCGAAAGCTTTTCAACAATATCATTTATCTCCGCCCTGTCCTTGGTGAGCCAATATATTCTCCCCATACATTTATATGCATAAGTATAATAATTTTCCGCAAGGTCAAATTCAACAATCTGCTCGTGATATTCTCCCATTTTTATATTTGCAAAAGCAACCAGGCGCACTTCGTCCAGTGAAATCTCGTCATTTATGAGAAGCTTTGCATTGTTCACGCCCGCCAGATACCAATTATAAGCATCCGAATTAGCAAAATGATCGTAGTATAAGTCGCCGATTTTTATACATATCTTCACCAAATCAGAGATTTTCTCCCTATTATTACCGACGTTTTTCTGCAACGCTGTAGCTGCCATAGAAAGATAAGTCGCGGCAACAACGTGAAATTCAGCTTCAAGGCATATTTCGTATGCCTTGCTGAAACGATTGTGCAGTTCATTAAGACAGCGCTCTTTCCAATACCTATTCCCCTCCGCCTTTTTCCAAACGAGATTGCAATAAGCAGTAAGACTCTCGCCCGAAAATTGCTTGAGCGCACAGCTATCCCTGTGCTTTATCCATTCGTCAATAAATATCTCGTAATCCGATGCCGCAAGCTCAAAAGTCGAAATAAGATAGTAGGCATAAGGATTTGCTTCTGTCATTTTGTTGAGGTTTGCAAGACATTTGAAGCATCCGAAACTGCCCATTTTCAGAGTATCGTTCAAGTTAGCATAAACCCTTGGACGCAAAACATTTTCAAGGTAGGGTTCATATAGATTTATCGCAGCTTTATAGTTGTCCAAAGCGTTCTCGTATTTTTCAAGCTCAAAATAAGCATCCGCCATATTAAAATGAATAAAGATAAGTATTCCCTTTAAATTCTCGCCATACATAGCACCAAGATATCGGTTACAGATTTCTATAGCGCGATTACAATAGTGAATGCGCACCTCGGCATCGAAAGCATAAAATCTATCCACACGGTCTCCGAATTCTTCGCAGTAATGAACGTATTTTTCACACAGAATACTTGCGTTTTTCTCGGTTGGTTCCCTTTCAAATATCTCTTCCATAATATTCAAAGCCAATGTCCAATACTTAGCACCAGTCTCAATTTCCTCATCCCATCCGCACATCACAGCTGCATTGCCAATATCATCACAAAGTTCAAAATATGTTTTCAAGCACTCAATTCTTCGATCGTTCCCATAGGACTTTCGGTAAAATTTCAAAGCCTCTATGTGATAATGCATAGCAGTACGCAAGCCTATATATCCGTCCGCCACAAACGACGCATAGAGTTTAGCAATCTCCAAATATATCTCGGAGGAAGGGTTTTTCTCTGCAATCTGTTTAAGCAATTCAATTGACTTCAAGTCATTCTCGTCTGACACACTAGTTCTTGCTCTTCCGGAATAGAATCTTGCAGAAACGGTATAGGCATCAACAAGTCTGTGAATCAGCTTTTCACTATAATTCTTCGCACACTCCCTCTCAAGAAGCTCCACCATAAAAACACTTGCTTCGGAAATGGGACGATTGGCGTTTTCAGACTCGCAGTGATAATCATAATAGACAAAAGAGTCCTCAATATTTGCAAGTGCTTCGAGTGCGTCAGCATATTCGCAAATACTATTCACAGTACCCTCGCGCTCGTATCTTTCGCGGCAGATATCAACATATCTTTGCTGTCTTCCCCTTGCAATTTTGCTATCTATTCCACCACCACGAAGATTTTGTGCCGACAGCTTACTCATTGCCTCCTCATAGCCCGCGTCCGCGGCTCGCTCGATAAGTCTAAAGCCACGTTCCCTGTCAACTTCAACATCGATACCGAAAATATATGCAAGGCCCAACAAATAGTCGCGCTCGGGGTCGGGGAGACGATTTAGTGATTTTTTCTCCCTCCTGCTTATAAGATTTTGCGCCAAAGCTTCCGAAATCTCGTTGGCGCGTTCTATCGACTTGCGCTGCGGAATATGGGGGTAATACTTCTCAAGATCCGAACTTTCGGTCTTTTCCACCTCAATAGGAAGTATCAACATATTCTCTTTGACAGCAAAAGGATACTCGCTGCTCATAACGTAATTACCCTCTTCAAGCAAATTGGGGGTAACCGAGAGCAAAAAAGCATCGCTTTCCTTCATTTTTTGCTCAATGTTATCATCAAAATTCTCACCCGGAGTCAAAAATTCATCGTACCAAACAGCAATATCAATAAGATTTTCGTTTGAGTGAATTGCCTTCATAATTGACGGAATATGCATTCTGTCTTTTTTTCGGTAGCTCAAAAAAACGCGTCCACCAAAAGCCTTCTTGATTCGTTCAACAAGCTCGGGCGACACAAGAAGTGTGGAAAGATAGCTTTCAAGTTTTTCAAGAAAGCTGAGCGTCGCACCGTTTTTTGAATCGTAAACGAGATAATGTCTTTTACCGAAAACGTAGCTGTAAAGCGTATCATCAATCGGCTCAAATGCTATCGGAAGCACCGGAATACCCTTTGAGAGAGCAAATGAATAATCATTGACATAGTTTTGGGGTGGATTTTCCAAAAGACTGTTCGTTACGGGTACGATAAAAAGATTCATCTGTTCAAGCTCAAATCTGCGAACACTCTCATCAATTTCAAACATTCCTCGATCATACCAAAGCGATATTCTTCCTAGCTTACAGATTTCCTTATAGAACTCGTCAAAATATTTACCACCGCAGAAAAATACGTTCGGTATATCCTTACCCGGCTGGCCGTAACAGCCAAATACATTGTTTTGCATCATTCCCCCCCCATTTCATTTGGCCCTGTATATAACTGATTATTAAGTACATTATATCACAAAACTTGATAATTTACAATAAATTTTGACCAATTACATACCATTTCGTAATAACACTATTTTCACTTCTGTTGCATATAACAAAAGAACCGTTTTGCAGCAATTCACAAAACGGTTCTTTTTTGTAAAGTTATTTTAAACTATTATTCTTATAAAATCGCATTCCCAACTAAATGAACATTCCATATACATCTCGCCATCTTAAAAACACAAAAGTGTGCTTTTTAGCATCATTAAGCTTGGTATGTAATTCAAGTGTGTCGTTTGCCAACATACCGAGCTCGGCATCTGAATTTCTGCATAAATCGTACGCTTTTTTGATCATTTGGCGCGCCTGATCGACATTGTTATTGCGATAATTGCATATTGCCAGATTGCAATAAACCCCAATAATTCTGCGTGCTTCAACACCGTTTCGCTCGTATATTTCGGATAATTTTTCAAGACGACGCATAGCTTCTTTATAATTTTCGTTAAAGAAATAGACCTTTGCCAAATTCTCATCTACCAAAAGCGTATGATTGTCCTCTGCACCATATTTTGAACACGAATACGAGTAATACTCTTCGCCAACTTCAATAGCTTCCTCATAAAGCTCAGCAACATAATAAATATCTGCAAGCTCGCTCAATATAGAGAGGTGCTCCGACGAGCCCTTCCCTTTGAATTTTAATACCCAATTGAGTATATCCAAATAAGGAGTCAAAACTGTCTGACCGTAATAGCTCTCAAGAAAGAATGCATAATTATACATAGCATGCATAACGTCAATATCGTCAATGTTATATATAAGCTCTATTTTTTCGCCTGCCGCCGACTCCAAATCCGAAGCATTCTCATCGTCACAATCATATAACAAAAGATTAGCACACTGTGTTCTTACTGTGGTGGGAGCATTTTCGCCAAAAAGCTCGCACTTGCGACGATAAACCTCGGACATAAGCGCTCTGGCTTTATCCTTATGGTTCGCTTCGGCATAACAAAATGAAAGCTTTACCATGTAATTCAAGGTTTCAATGTCATCGGGCCCCTTTGTATCACTTAATAAATCGCAAATTTGCTTGCAAACGGCAAAAGCCTTTTCATAATCACGATTTCTCTCGTGCTCACGCTTCGTCTCCTCAAGCTCTGCGATAATACTGTCATTGTTTGAGTGCTGTTCTTTAATCGAATTATTAAGTTCTAAATTTGTCATAATTATCCTCCAATTTTATCCCCGCCGCAAATTCAAGAATTCCCTTACCGAGCATAAATTTTTAAATCAATTAATGCAATTGCCGCTTCTTTCGCTACCGAAACATATTTGGATTAATCAATATATCATAATTATAACACAAAACAACACCAATTGCAATAAGTTTCAAAGTATTCATATTGATATATTGTCGATAACTGTAGATGACTTTTTTCAAAAAAATGTTGCAATTTCCTTCATTATATGATATAATGATTTTGTATGCAATTTTAATAAAACAAAAGGAGGACAAAAATCAATGAATTTTTGGGTAAAATTGTTAGCAATTTTCTTGGTTTTGGTAACATTGGCAACAACAGTTGCTTCTTGTGTACCTCAATCAAACAGCAACCCCTCAGTACAGGGCGGCACAACAACTAACGGCACCACTACCGGTGGCGGTATAACAGTGCTCCCCCCCGACGACGACAACAACAATGGAAATCACGTTGGCGGTGTAGTAGTTGGTAATGTAACAGCTCCCTACATTGGTGACGTACACGTTTCCGCAGGTGTTACTCCCGACGAGAACAACCAAGTTCCCGCAGAGGGTGTAAACCTCGACAGTTCCCTCGCAAGCGCAATAATCCCCGGTGGCGTTCAGATGGAGGAAGGCGCAACAGAGCTCTCCCTCACCATCAACGGCTTGGATGAGAGCGCAGCAGACGTAACTCTTTCAGACACTGAAATTTCCTCATCATTGGACGTTCACGTATCCGGTGTTGCGGCAGGCAACCTTGTTCCTATGGAGGTTAAGCTTTTGGCAGCAGCTCTTAAGGGCCTCAACTCCACAAGCATTAAGCTCTATCACGTAGAGAATGGCGAAACAGTTGAAATGACCTATGTTCCAAGCAACGAACCCTTCTCTGCTCACAACCAGTTCAAATATGACCCCGCAACAGGCGACGTTATACTCTACATAGCATCCTTCTCCGAAATCATGATGGTTTCCGACTCAGAAAACAAGTGGGAAGGCGGCGTTGACCACAATTGGTATGATGCAAATGCTACGACACTTTACATTGCAAACGCAGAACAGCTTTGGAGCTTCAGCCAAATCGTTGGCGGCATGGCAGCAGGCATAGAACAGGACTCTTTCGAAGACAAAACAGTAACTCTTCTTGCCGACATCAACCTTGGCGATGCAGAAGGCAGCAACAACCCCGACCTTATCTTCTACCCCATCGGTTATAACAGTGATGACGGACTTTATGAAAAGACAGGTGTAGCTGTTTCTACCGGCTTCTACAACTTCTGCGGTACATTCGACGGCAACGGCCACACAATCGCAAACTTCTACCACAACACATGGGAAATGAAGGGCGACAACAACTATTACGATGCATCTCTTCAGTACTACCGTGACGGTATGGGCTTGTTCGGTCGAGTTTATGGTGGTAAAATTAAGAACCTCACAGTTAGCAACTTCTCATCCGACGGTGAATACACAACCACAGGTGTTATCGCAGCTTACGCAGATGGCGCAACATTTGAAAACATCGCAGTTTTCAACTGTAACCCAAGAGTTTATAACATCGGCAACGGCGGTATCGTTGGTTGCGTAGGTTGGTATGCAAAAGAAGCAAACTTGAAAACAAACTTCAAAAACATCACAGTTGATAACTCCAACAAAATAAGCGCTCTTTGGGGCTCTTATGACGTTGCTTGCGGCGGTATCGTAGGTCAGTACTACCCTACAAGCGGACAGACATCCGCAGGCACTCCCAAAAACGGTGGCATTGAATTCACAAACTGCCACGTTTCAGCAGTAATGGACGTTTATAACGACGTTTGCGCAAACTATCAGTACTACGCATACCGTTACACAGGTATGCTCATCGGTTCCGTTCGTGAAAACGAAACAATCGACGGCAGAGTATATCCCAAGATGGACGGTATCAAGGCATACGGCTGTACAGTTCACTTTGGTACATGGAATGACTACTACTATTGTGAAATCATTGATAATACAACAGCCTCCTATACACACGATTATCAGATGAGCCGTTTGACAGAAATCAAAGCAATCGACGGCACAACAATCACATTCCTTGACGGTACAACAGGCACAGTTCCCGCAAGTGGCAGAGCAAACTACGTTATCGTAGATTACACAAAGGGTCACGGAACTGAAAACGCAGCCTGCTACCACTTCAAAGATGGCGCAGTTTGGACACACGATATGGGTGGTATTCAGACAGGCATCGACGAAACTGGTGACGGTCAGGACGACCTTAAAGAAGATAAACAGCACATCTACCTCGAATTCAATAACCTCTTCACAGGTTATGGTTGGGGTGTAACAAGCGTAGGTCTCTCCACCTATGAAAATGTCAATGTCAAAGACAAACTTGCAGATATTGAAATTGGTGGCGGTAATGTTGAAGGTTCAGATACAAAGTTTGAATATATTTATACCGACAACGAAGGCAAACTCGAAATCGGTAAAGAATATACACTTGGCGAATTGTTTGCAGCAACAGGCCTTGGAGCGGCAATAAAGGATAGTAACGTTGTAGTTACTGTTTCTCCTTCAAATGCAAACACTAAAGTTGATTTCCTCTACAAGATGACTGAAGAGGATTGGACGCAGAGCACACTTAAGATCAGCACAGTCGGTGACGTTACAATCACAATCACAGACTACTATTTCTGTAAGTCAACAAGTGTTACAGTTAATGTTGATAAAGCTCATAAGTTTGAATACTTATACGGTGAAAACAGAAACGGTGAAAAGAATGAAAATCACAAAGATTTCCTTCTTCGTGTAGGTAATCAGAACACAGTTTCTCTTAATCTTCTCTTTGGCGCAATTGACAATTGTTATCCCATTGATCTTGAAACATTAACCGTCACAGCAACAAACGGTAAATTTACAAAGGGTAACACTTGGGGCGCAAGCACAATCAGCTTTAAAGATTATACAGGTATTGCAACTATCACAATTGAAGATGCTACATCATATTCTTGTTCCGTAACCGTTGAAGTTGTGGACGGTAAGAACACAACAAGTGCTGAAAGCGCAACTTCCGGCAATATTGTTCTCCTTGGTAATGCCGGTCTTTCCAGTCTTTCAGTTTCCGGTAGATTTACATTCTACGGCAACGGATTTACACTTACTTATTCTGGCACTGGCTCTTATCTCAATAATGGTTTGAAACAAGGTGTTGTAACAGTTTCCGAAAATGGTACACTTGACAACGTTAGAATAGTTGCTCCTATATACCCCGCAGCTTGTTTGTATTATGGATCAACTCTCTTAGGCGATTACGCACAAAAATATCCCAATACAACGCTTACCACCGATACAAAGAAGTATTATGACTACCAGCTCTCTGCTGTAGCACTCTCTGGCAATGGTACAGTTTCCAACTGCTACATAAAAGGTGGTAGAAATAATATCTTCGTTGACACAGGTAATGTAACAATTAAAGATACAATCCTTGAATGTGGTACAGTTGCTAATGTTCAAATTCAGAGCAATAACTCTCACACTATAACATTTGAAAATGTTACCACAATTCAATACACAACAAATGCTACAATTGGCGATACATCAAAGGTTATGCTTGGTGCAGGTGTACTTGTTGGTCCTGAAACCAATAACAATCCCGCAATTGTTTTGAAAGGTAATTTAAAACAGTATAACTGGGTAAATGCTGATGATAAGAGCGCAATTAATGATACAGTTGTTCAAGCAATCATTCAAGGTGCTTTAGATGCAACCCAATACAATCATACTGTAAATGGAAAAACAGCATCAAACCTTGGTATTATTTATATGAACGAGTATGAAGCTAAAATTACCAATGAAACAGGATTGCCCTACAAAGAAGGAACTGTAGCTATCAAAATGAGTGGTCAAACTGTTAACGGTAAAGCATACTCATTGCAAAATGCAAATGAAAATCAAATCTACAGCGATTACGAAAATGCTGATAGAACAACCGTAAACGGTCTTTATGTTCCTCAGTTTAAATATGATTCAACTCTTGGCGGTCAGTACGAAGCAAAAACCGAAGACGGCGATACATTCCTCTATCGTGAAGGTGACACTATTTACGTAATGTTCCCCGCAGGAGATACAAAAGAAGTTGATCTCTCTACTCTTGTTGACATTTCCAAATACACGGGTAAAGAAATGACTCTTAAGTTCACTTGTGTAAATAGCAAGGGAGAATCTTTAGCAATCACAAATAACAAAGTTACTCTTTCTGCAGCCGATACATACACTATCACATATACCTTGACAGATACTTGGTTCTATGACAAGGACGGAAATGAAGTAACTAAATCAATTAACTACTCTTGGAACGTAACTTTGAACGTTTCCTTGAAAGACACAGCATCACCCGATGCATACTTTAAGTTTGTTGCAACAAATCAAAAGATGGGATTCGAAAAAAAGACTGTTCTCTTCTCCACATCTATTTATCAATACATCCCATTCCTTGCTGGCTTGAAAATTTACGACTATGTTGGTCAAACAGAGTACTTGCGCTTTGACGGAGATAATGATTTCAGTAAAGTTGCATCCATCACAGTTACAAATAAGTATAGTGGAAATGATGCACGAATCGTAGTAACATTGACCGACGGCGGCGTAATTGATTTGCAGCTTCTCGCAAGAGCAGATAGTGGCGGTGGCTCTACATATACTGGATCAATCAAAACTAGCGGAAATACTATCTACTTTGTAAATGACGGTACTACTGGTGAAAAAGCTGAAACAACAACATCAGCTTACTGGTATGTAGATTATTACAAATTCACTGGTAACAACGGTGTTGCAATCCAATCCGGACAGCAGACATTTAATTCTACAGGCAGTTCCGCAAGCACACCTTCTGGTAGCTTCGGCACAACAATCAAGTACACAGTAAGCTACGACGCAAACGGTGGTAACTGCGGTCAGACAACAGGTTATGCAACCTCTGCAGCTACAGCAGTAACACTTCCCACACCCACACGCAGTGGCTACATCTTCGCAGGCTGGTACACAGCAGCAGACGGTGGTACAAGAGTTGGC
>JAGBYG010000186.1 GCA_017628875.1 Clostridia bacterium | reverse complement strand
TACACAGCACATAGTTTTTTAGATAGCAAAAGACCTATGCTTTGTGGTAGCAAATCACAGATTTTTAAAGCGCCTGTTAAAATGCTTTAAAAATCGTTATGTGTCAACTCGTTGACACGATTTGCGCGAAATCTTGCGCGATAGCTGATCAAAAGTTTTGCGGAGCTTTTTCACTTTTCGATTTTGCATTAGCAAATGGCTGCCGTAAGGCAGACAAGAAAAGAGGCGACCCATTTTTTGCTCAACTAACTTCTCCCCGACAAATCCCAATTTAGCTAATCGACATAGAAAAACTCCACTCGGGTGAGTGGAGTTTTTTGTTGTATATAGTGGCTGATTTTAGCCAAATTTGTTTTTTATTAAACCAAGGTTTCGAAGTCTTTAGTTTCGTTGTGCTTAATAAGAGTGCCGTCAGTACAAATAATTTTATAATTGCCCGTTTTTCTATCCCAACCGCTAACTCTCTTCATCTCGGACCACTGTGCTTTTGTGCCATAATATATAATAGCACCAAGAGATGTGCAACCAAAAAATGCATTTCTCTTAATACACTTTATATTTTCAGGTATAACAACTATTTGAAGTGAATAGTTATTTCTAAAAGTATTTTCTTCAACGGTATCAATTGTTTGTGGCAATTGTACCTCTTTAAGATATTTTTGATTATCAAATGCGCCTTCGTGAATTTTAGCTACTTTAACATTACCGTAACAATCAGGAATGTCTATTTTATCATATACATAATAATCGCCGTTAACACCAACAATCGCACAATTTCTTCTCTTTTTATCAAATTCTACTAT
Organism: Clostridia bacterium; assembly: GCA_017628875.1. Classification (GTDB taxonomy): domain Bacteria; phylum Bacillota; class Clostridia; order Oscillospirales; family CAG-272; genus RGIG4608. The sequence continues at coordinate 2,123 of JAGBYG010000186.1, read as the reverse complement.
AATATCATCTCTTGTGGTATAAGAGCCGTCTAAACCGTGTTCACCCTCGGGACAATAATAAAATTCATAACCGTTGATGTATACAGGATAGTTATCACTATGCATATGACGAATCTTTTCATCATCAAAATCGAGAACCAAAGCCGCGTCAAAGACGTTAAATGTTTCTATCTGCCCGCTCATTCCGGGAACATCAACGCTCACAATTTCAGGGGTTGCGTGTGTCACACCGTTTTGATCCCAACCCATATGGCAATAAAGTTCATCTTTATCTTCATCGTAAGCATAAGCTACAGCATTATGACCTTGTTCAAGTTCTTGGGTATTGGGGTTATATTGATACATACCCAATATTACAGGGAAGCCCTCTTTTATCCTTTTAATAGTATATGCTCTTATTTCATCAGTATATTTTCTAAGAGCTTCAACATCTTTCTTTGAATTTTGAACTGCTCTTTCAAAATTTAAGCCATATATCTTATAATCAGACACACTTATTCCCTTGATTTCTTCTTGCAAGTAACACTTAAGCATATCTTCGATTATGTTGTATCCTGCGCCTAATTTAATATCGTCAGATTCAATTCTTGCCCATCCTTTTTCAATAGCTATTGAAAGCAATTTTTCGTGAAGATATATACCTTTTGCTTGATAAATCGCATTAATATATTCCGGATATGAAAAACTCGAAGGATATTCTATGCTCGGATCGTTTGCATTTCTTACGTTAGGCAAAAATCTCGTTCCGGGTGACTGACTAAAATCAGGTTCATCAATAGATTGAGGTGCAACTGCATCAAAGTTTTCGGGAACTATACTATCACGCAATACTGTATCATAATATGACAAAAGCATTGCAATAGCTACGTATCCGCAGGATCCCTTTGCGTTATTACCAAAGTTTACGTGAAGATTTTTGAAATACATTTCCATATAGGAGTCGTTTTTGGAGTAATCTTTCTTATTGGAAAATTTGAATACACCGTCGCTTTCTTCGTCCTTATATCCCGCGCTCTTTCTAATGCTTTTTGCAATCTCGTCGGTTCTACCGTACTCCGCGTCGAAGTCGACTGTTACGAGCTTTTTGATTGCAAATGCAAGAAGAACTACCAAAAATGCTATTGCGGAAAGTATAACAAAGCGCAAAATGGATGTTTTAAGGTCACAAACAGGGCAGAAGCCGAAAAGGTTTCCCATATCCATATTGATTTTTAATGCGTGAGGAAGAATGTTCAACGTAAATGACAACGTATAAACCATTAAGAACGTTGGAAGTGCCTTCAAAAATGTCTTAAGCTCGGGTTTAACCTTGCCCGAAAACCAAAGAAATGTACCAACAACTACCATTGCACCATAGCTAACCATTGTTTGAACGTTACGTCCGATTACTGCACTAAACTGCGGATAGAACAATCCGTAAGCACCCGTAAAGAGCAAATACGTTCCGATAAATGCCGTAATACTATTGTGCACCTTGTTTTTGGTCATACCACCAATAATTCCAAGGTAGATAAGTAATGTGTTAAATCTATATGGGAATTCATTGAAATTATATCCGATTTTCGTTCCGTCACCAAAAATAACGTTTGTCTGTTTATAAAACTCAAATACGGCAAGCACAACCGCGGTTACGATAAGAAGTCTTTTATCGTCCTTGATTATTCCCTTCTTCCAAAGTATGCCGAGCGTTACTATTGTGACAGCCACAAGAATAAGCCACACAATGTGAAAAATGCCGTAAAGTTTTGGCACTATTTCGCCCGCATTTAAAAATCCAAAAAATGCTCTGAAAAATGGCATCGCAAATCTCCTTTATATCAATCGAATATTATATACCATTCTTATTTTAACACTATTCTTTAAAATATGCAATAGCTTTTTGAAAAATCTTGAAATAATATTTAAATATTATTTCTCATATTCCCTGCTTCGACGTGTTTTTTATACCGAATGGTGTAAAATTTGAGGGAGAGGTGCATAAATTGGGATTTATCGAGCAGTTTTAATACGCAAACACTTGCCTCCCTCTGACGAGGGAGGTGGCGCGGCTCGTCCGCGACGGAGGGAGAGAACGTTATTTAAAGTAACTTTTTGTTAAGAACTCTCCCTCAGTCACCTTACGG
>JAGBYG010000185.1 GCA_017628875.1 Clostridia bacterium | reverse complement strand
TATGTTTCTTTGAACGACAAACAAGCTCTCAGAGTTCGCCTTCTTTCTGAAGAGCTTGTCGGTATGCTGAAAGAGCTTTCCGGAAATTTTGATGGCGAGTTCTGGATACAGATCGAGAACGGAATCATAGAGCTTATTACAAGAATCTACGTTATCGATAATATGGACAATAAAACCAAAAAAGGCTTTATCGATGTGGCATCCGACAAGAAAAATGCAGCCGCAAAAGGAATTATGGGGAAAATCCGTGATGTTGTTGAAAACCTGATGTATCCCGAAAATGCAACATTTGCTTCCAACTATATTACATCAGAGCTTGGCGTAGATGTTATGATGGGTGACGAAACCCTGGGCATCGATGACCCCATAGATGTAGTGAAAACGGGTAATCTCGACGCTGAAAATATTGTCGATGGCATTATGGGGGAGAGCTGCTGGTCACTGAATCGGTATAAGAACAAGCAGCGTGATAATGCAGAGCCTTGGGATGAAATCGAAAAATCCATTATCGCTAACCTTGCGGACGATGTTACTGTTTTCGTGAAGGGAAAATGTGTAGAAATCAGAATCTCCAAGAGTTTCTGAAGGCTTTAAAATAATAGCAAAATAAAGGGAGAACGTTATGACGATCGAAAAAAATTTGAACGGAACCGAACTGACCGTTGCCATCAGCGGCAGACTTGATACCACCACCGCACCCCAGCTGGAAGCTGAGCTGAAACAGAATATCGGCAGTACAGAAAAGCTTGTGCTTGACTTTACTGCGCTTGAGTATCTTTCTTCCGCGGGACTTCGTGTTCTTCTCGCGGCTCAGAAGGTAATGAACAAACAGGGCGAAATGATCATCAAGAACGTAAACGACACCATTAACGAAATTTTTGAAGTAACAGGATTTATTGATATTCTGACCATCGAATAATTATTGGATAAACGCGAAATAAAATTTTTGACAACCAAACGGAGGTAACAATGGATACAAGATTTGCGGGTAACGCATATAGATACTTTTTAATATGGGGAATTTCCGCATCTTTGACGGTTACCCTTTGTACAATAATGGATTCGCTGTTTATCGGTAATCTGATTGGAAGTAACGGTCTTGCCGTTGCCAGCCTTTCCACACCTGTCTTCTTGTTATACGCATTGTTAGGACTTACCGTTGGTGTTGGTGCAAACGTACATATTGGCAGACTTTTGGGTTCATCTGATATGAATGGAGCAAATTCATTGTTCCATTCACAGATCGGGCTCGGCTTGATTGTAGGACTTCTCAGCCTTTCTCCGCTTCTTTTTAAGGATGCCTATTTCACTTTGCTTGGTGTCACTGAGGAACTCTATCCCCTTGCGGAGCAGTATTTGACTGTTGTGATGTGGGCAGCGCCTGCTTTCGTTATGTACCATATCCTTTCAGTATCTGTTCGTACGGACAGTAATCCGAGACTTGCAACAATTGCATCTGTTGTCGTGATTGGAACAAATCTGACTTTGGATTTCCTGTTTATGAAGGTACTTGGCTTTGGCATCATCGGAGCTTCTGCTTCTCTATGTATTGCGGAGGGATTAGGCGTCCTTGTTTTGCTCACACATTTTTTGAAAAAACAAAGATTATTGACACTTCGAGTGTCTTTGCCTTGTCTATCGGATATAAAGAAAATTGTTTACAACGGTTTTGGTGTAGGTTCAGCAAACATATTTATCGCCATTGTTATGCGTGTGTTTAACGCTTTGCTTTTGTACTTTGGTGGAGATATGGGCACGACCTATGTGGGTATTTACGGCGTAATTTATACGATTAGTATGATTCCCATTGGTGTATTCGACGGAACATCAAACGCACTTTCCACTGTAACGGCATTTTTCGTCGGAGAGTCAGATGAGAAAGGTATTTTTACTGTATTGAAAAAGGCACTTTCAGTTGCCGTTATCGGCGGCGGATTCATTGCACTTCTTTGTGCTGTATTCTCAAACGCTCTTGTATGGTTCTTCGGAATCAGAGATGCGGCAGCACTTGAGAGTGCGGCAGAAGCTATGCGAATATTCGCAATCAGCATTGTGTTTACAGGAATCAATACGGTTATCACAGCCTTTTGGCAGTCCATCGGAAGAGCGAGACTTGCGGGTGTTATGTCCGCAATTCGAAATTGTATTTTGCTGCTTGCAGTGGGCGTATTGCTTATTCCGGGGGTCAATATTTTCGGTCTTGCCATCTCGTATATCTGTACTGAGGTTGTTTGTACTCTGATTGTTATTTTGGTTTCAATTCTTCGTTCTTCAAGGAAATACGTATCCGAAAAATACGGATTGAAAGGTAAATGCTTTGAGCGCAGTTATCTGATCGAAACCGAAAGTATGACACATATTTCGGGAGATCTCGAAGCCCTTTGCGAAGAATGGGAGATCGGTATGAAGCAGTCCTTCTTTATCAATTTTGTATGTGAGGAACTGCTTTTGAATGTCATTAAGTTTGGGCTTGATGATAGAAATAAGAAAAACAAAAACTACTACGTTTCAATCAAGCTGATGGAAAAGGACGGAGATTACGTTCTTCGCATCCGTGATAACGTCAGTTCATATAACCCATTTGAGTCTGACGGCGACGAGATAGACTCGGGTGTACTGACGCTCATTCAAAAGAAAACAAAATATTGCGACTATCAGCGCAAAATGATATTTAATTACCTTTATATGGTTATTTAAGGAGAATCAACCGTGCAGAGTCAACTTGTTTTTGGAGAGAAAAATGAAATAAAAAGACTTCGTGTGCAAAACAGCTTACTGTCAGCGTACGAGGATCCTATTTTCGCGCAAATTTTCTCCGAGGGGCAGGAGCTAACGGTTTTGGATATAGGCTGCAACGATGGCTCAAAAACGGTTGAACGATTTTCCTCAAATACAGTCTCAAAGGTAGTTGGACTTGAATATAATGCAGACCTTGTGATAAAAGCTCAAAAAAAGTATGGAAACGCGCGTTTTTCCTTTTATCAGCTCGATGTGGAAGCCCCGGACTTTGCGAACAAGCTACGGGAAATAATGTCTGAAAAAACCATTCGTTCCTTTGACGTGATTTATCTTTCTTTCGTATTGATGCACTTAAAGGATACGAAAAAACTATTATGCGCACTTCAACCTTTTTTGAGCGAAAACGGGAAAATATTGATTATTGAAGCAAATGACAGTGCTTCAACACTTAGTAATGATACAAGCGGTCTGCTTAGCGAATACTTTGATATTCTGAAAAAAGATAAATATTCCGGCAATCGAGAGGTTGGTCGGTATATCTGTGAAACTCTTTGTGAATGCGGATATGAAAATATCCGTGTATGGCAGGATTCCATTTCTGCGGGGATCGGGGAGAAAGAAAAGAAAAAAGCGATCTTCACAACCTTTTTCAGCTATCTTCCCGAAGATGTGAAGCTTTTGAGTTTGTTGGAGCCCGACAATGAGGATTATAAAAAATGGGCTCTTTGGATTGATGAAAAATATAAAATTTTGAAACGTCTGATTCTACAGGAAAAGTCGGAAATTTCTATGGGAATGAAGTTTCTG
>JAGBYG010000184.1 GCA_017628875.1 Clostridia bacterium | reverse complement strand
CTTTCGTATGTAGCCATATAGTTCAAATTATTAGACATTACAAGGCATTATAAAATTTTATCACACTTCACGGCTACACGCGATGGAATATCTTACAGAGCCTCCTTCCGCAGAGGGAGGTGGCTTTGCCCTTAGGCAAAACGGAGGGAGTTCCCCTTTCGACTTCAACTAACATTCCGATAAATCAAAATTTGAAGAACAAACAAAAAACGGGCTATTCCAAATGGAATAGTCCGTTCTTTGCTTTTTTAGATTAGTGGTTGTGACCGTCGTGAGAATCGCTCTGTGTTGTGTCATTTCCTGCGCCGAGAGTTGCAGCGATAAGGGAAATGCCGATTGTTGCAACACCTACAAGCATAAGTCCTGCAAGGATGAGTGCGATAATTCTAACGGATTTCTTCTGTGCGGGGGTTTTGTGATTGTTCTGATTGCTCATAATTCTTTCTCCTAATTATATAAGTAAAATTATTTATCAATTAAAAATCTTTTTCAGATCTTTTTCCGAAATTGCCGTGCCCGTTGCGGGTACTTTTATCTTTTTATATCCCGTGTTGTCAAGGTGTTCTGCGAACTTTTCCGTCGCGCGAGTAATCTTCTGACCCTTCTTGCAGGTGAAGATTGTAGAGCCGCCACTTGAACGGCTTGATTTCAGGGGGATAAGCGACGTTTTAACAACGATTGCTTTCTTTTGGTTGTTTACGATAAGAATGTCATAGGGTTTCTTTTCGTCCTCATAGAAAGCAGCCACTATGGGAGAAGCATCACTATACGCGCCAACGAGCTTCTTTCTTGTTGCCTTTGTTTGATAAGCGGTTATCGGAACGCGCACGCCCTTACCGTTTTCAAAGATGAACACCATATTGTGCTTTTCGGGGTAATCCTTAATTATCTTAATGAATATCGGCTTTTCACCGGGGTCCATACCGAGCTTTGCGGGTATAAATTCACCCATATCACTCGCTTTGCAGTTGTCAAACTCGCTGACCTTGGTTTTAAATACCTTGCATTGGTCGGTGAAGATGATAAGCTCTGCAAGTGTGTCGGTTAATTCATAGAATACCACTTTGTCGCCGTCTTTGACCTTTTGCTCGTCATTGCCGCGCAAGGATTGAGGAGTGATGCGCTTGAAGTAGCCCTCGCGAGTCATATAAATATGAACGTCGCTCTTTTCGATATGCTCTTCTTCTACGAATTCGGCAACCTCACCCTCGTCCATAATCATTGATACACGGGGCTTGCCGTATTTCTTTTTAACCTCGGTGAGCTGCTTTGAGATATAGCCCTTGAGCTTAAGCTCGTCGGCAAGGATTTCTTCAATTTGCGCAATTTCCTGCTGAAGTCCCTCGATTTCACTGATTCGGTTGATGATAAACTCACGGTTGAGGTTACGGAGCTTGATGTCCGCAATATAATCCGCCTGAATTTCGTCGATGCTAAAGCCCTTCATAAGGTTGGGGATAACGTCGCTATCCTTTTCAGTTCCGCGAATGATTGCGATTGCCTTGTCAATGTCAAGCAAAATTTTGCCAAGACCCATAAGAAGATGGAGCTTGTCCTTTTTCTTCTTGAGGTCGAAATTAAGCTCTCTCTTGCAACAATCCATACGGAATTTAATCCATTCTTGAAGAATCTCAACAACGCCCATCTGCCTTGGCGAGCCGTTTATAAGCACGTTGAAATTACATTTGAAGCTGTCCTCAAGGGGAGTCATCTTGTAAAGACGAGCCATCAGCTTTTCGGGGTCAGTGCCACGCCTGAGGTCAAGCGTGAGTTTGAAGCCCGAAAGGTCGATTTCGTCACGGAAGTCAACAATTTCCTTAACCTTTCCTTCCTTAATCAACTCGGTGAGCTTTTTCATAATAAGCTCGATTGAGGTAGAATAGGGAATTTGGATAATATCGATGCAGTTCTGCGCCTTATCATAAACGTATCTTGCTCTTATCTTAACAGAGCCCGAGCCTGTTTCGTAAACCTGACGCATCATATCGCGATTATAAATTATCGTTCCACCGCCGGGAAAGTCGGGAGCTTTAACGATGTCAAGAATTTTTTCAACGTTCGTTTTGGGATTTTTGAGAATAGCAATGGTAGCATCACAAATTTCCGCAAGGTTGAAAGAGCAAATTTCACTTGCCATACCAACGGCAATACCCTTGTTTGGAGTAACGAGCACGTTGGGAAATGAGGTGGGCAAGAGAACAGGCTCTTGCATCGTGCCATCGTAGTTATCAATAAAATCAACGGCATTTTTGTCAATTCCGCGGAAAAGCTCAGCGCAAAATGGGTCGAGCTTTGCCTCGGTATAACGGCTTGCCGCGTATTTCATTTCAGATGAATATTGTTTACCAAAGCTACCCTTTGAGTCAACGAGTGGGTGAAGGAGTGCCTCGTTACCTCTCGTCAAACGCACCATCGTTTCGTAAATCGCCGCATCACCGTGGGGATTTAACTTCATCGTTTGACCAACGATGTTCGCGCTCTTTGTTCTGTTGCCCGTGAGAAGTCCCATTTTATACATTGTATAAAGGAGCTTTCTATGCGCGGGCTTAAGACCGTCAATTTCGGGGATAGCACGCGCCACGATAACGCTCATAACGTATGGCATATAGTTTTTCTCAATGGTTTCCGTTATGGGCTGAGGTATTGCGGGCTTGTGGATTATTTCTTTCTTTTCAACAACTTTTTTTGTGCTTTTTTTAGCCATTTTGAAGTGTCCTTTTCTTTGTGGTATATTAAACCTTCTTTATTGTG
>JAGBYG010000183.1 GCA_017628875.1 Clostridia bacterium | reverse complement strand
AGTTAGTTTTCGTAAATACGCGGGTCGCCGAGGCCGTCGAACCCTACGATGATTATCTAATTTAATTGTAAAATAATAGACATATTACAAGCAAAATGGCTACAATTTGAATAAAAAAGTAACTCGCCAAAGCGTAGGGGTCGGCGTCCTCGACGACCCGTACGAAACGCAAATTATTCTTTTTCAAACTCCCCGATAAATCTCAATTTATCAAATATTATTTTTTAAACCTCGGCATCTTTCTTACTTGCTTTTTCGCATAGTCCTCGTGCATAAGGTGAGAAAACGTTTCTTCCTTTTCGGGATAATTCAAAGATATATATTGATACAAAAGCGCATAGGCATCATTTTGTGATATTTTTCTAATACTTCTGCCGTCGCGCTCGGCAATAAAAACGCGAAGTCCGAGATAGAAATCAAACGGAGACTCAACTCCCTCGAGCGCGTATTCAAGAGAGGTGTCAAATCCACCGCCCTCGCGATAGCGGTCAAGAATATCTGCAATTTCGGTAAGTAACGACAAATCCTCAAAGCTCATCCATTTTGATTTCAGCACCGTGTAGGGTGCTTTTTTTGATGCAACGTATCCATATTCGTCAGCTTTATTTCTCAATTCAGTTCCGTAAAGCAACTTCAAAAATCCAAGCTGAAGCATATCGCAGGCAAAATAGGCATCATTAAAAGATTTTCTAAAGCTCTGTAAATCTTCATAAGGAAGCCCCGCAATCAAATCAAGATGAACGTGGATATTGCCAAGCTCTTTTATGCGCAAAGCCGCTTCAATTATCTTTTCAGAATCAAGATGACGCGAAATAACGTCAAGAGTTTCGGAATTTGTGCTTTGAAGTCCGATTTCAAGTTGAATTTTGCCCTTTGGCATTTTCGAGAAAATTTCAAAGCTCTCATCGTTCAAAAGATTTGCACACACCTCAAAATGATAGTTCTTCGTGAACTCATCCGATAAAAGCGCGCGCCAAATCTCGTTGGCTCTGTTTATATTAAAATTGAATGTTCTATCTACAAATTTAATTATTTTTATCTTGGAATCAAGAGTTTCAAACGCGCGAAGGTCATCTAACGTCTGCTTCACACTCTTTGCTCGCACCCCCTCGGTTGCAGAGGAAAGACAGTAAGCACATCTATAAGGACAACCGCGGCTCGACTCATAGTAAAGCATCGTTCCACTTTCAAAATCACCCTCGCGATAGAGTATTCCCTCGTCCTTCATAACGAAAGGACGTCCGCCGTCAATTATTCTGTCAATCTGCTCACCATTATTTATTGCCTTGCAGATTTTAACAATCGCTTCCTCGCCCTCGCCACGCACGATATAATCAATAAAATCAAAATCAAATCGCTCACAGGCAAAGCTCACCTCAGGGCCACCAAAAACTATTTTGGATTTAGGCAAAAGTGCCTTGAGATCCGCCGCAATGTCAAGCATTGACGCAATATTCCAAATGTAACACGAAAAGCTGTAAACCTCGGCGCGCTCACTCACAAGACGCGAAAGAATTACCGCGTTCATATCTCTTAAATTGTATTCACAAATAACAGTATCATATCCCGCCCTCTCAAGTGGCGCGCGCAAACATCTTGTCGCCAAGCACGTGTGCGAATATGAACCGTTAAGACCAAATAATACAACCTTCATTTTTTACTCCATTTATTTGTTAAATTGGGATTTATCGGGGAGTTAGTTAAGCTAAGACCGCTCAAGCCGCTTGGGCTCCCACTTTTGAAAAAGTGGGTCAAAACAATCGCGTGGGTTGGTGCTGATCTGACGTAAATTTTCAATAATTTGCGAGCAAATTATTGGTTCAACCAACAAAACACTCTTATGAAAACGAGTTTTCAACGAGTATTTTATTGTTTGAACTACGAAAATCAAACCGATGGCTTGATTT
>JAGBYG010000182.1 GCA_017628875.1 Clostridia bacterium | reverse complement strand
GCATAAAGCAACAAAACAGGAAAATACAAAAAGTTGTCCCCGTTTGAACCACCGTGCGAGTGAGTCAGATAGGGACAACAGTTTTATTTAAAGAGGACATCAAATAAAGCAATCCTTCATGCCGTCACCGCCTCGGCTACTGTTGCTGATCCATTCTACGTTTTCCTTGTTGCCTTCATATAGAATTTCTGTGCCTACCGTTCCTCTGAAAGCACAAGAAATAACACTCAAGTCACCCTTGATATGCTTTATCGCAGTTGATTTTTTCAATCCCATCAGCTTGTTATTAAAGAAATCGCAGTTGATCATCCTCGTATGATTTCCGATCAAATATCCTGTTTCTGCCGTATCGGCGTAACAACCATCAAGCACGTTATATCCCCCTTGCATATCAAATGCAATCGAGTCAATCAGCATTTCGGGAACTTCGTTTTGATATTCTTCTTTGATTTCTTCATAAACACCGCTTGCAAGCTTTACCTTTCGATCTGCATAGATATCTGACCACTCCTTCACGGAGATGCTTTTTGGAGGAACGGTGCCACCCCAAAGATGACAGCGAGTGATGCGGTTGGCAGAGCCGAGAATTCGCATTCCAACTGTGTAATCAATAACGAAACAATCGTTAAAATGGGCATCGTGACGGTCAGAAAAAATGCCGACGTTGCCCGAAAGACCCTTCATCGTACATTTACAGTAGACATTATTGCAAACAAGCTCGTAAATATGACCGCCACGGTTGCCGCCAACGTATAAGCCGTACGATTTTCCGTTATGAAGCGCTGTGTTTGTCAAAGTAAAATGATGAGCATTGGTGATGGCAAGACAACTCGCAAGTCCGTTGCCGTCAATGTCACCGCCACGAATGAAAAGACCGAGATTATCGTAGATGCTTCCATCATTCTCAAAAAGGGTGAGCGCGTGATAGTTCTTACCTTCGCTATTGTATTCGATCACAAAATCCATTTCTCTTACAGCAATTAGTCTTGCCGCAGGATGCATATCGAGAGAGCAACGATTTTTTATGAATAGCGGAGCGGCTATTTTGTAATCTCCCTTTGGAATACACAAAATTCCGTTTTCGGTAGCATCAATGGCGCGCTGAATTCGCGGAGCGTCGTCATTTTCGCAATGTAGGCGCGGAAAGCTTGATAAATGTGTGTCGTACATAATTTTTCTCCTTTAAACAGATTATTAAAAATTCATCAGGATAACGGCAAAGACACCGATAAGAATACTGTACACTTGCCTTAAAGAGAGCTTATCCTTGAAAAAGAATATCCCAACCAATGCGGATAAAATAATAGATCCGCCGGAGTAAGTGGGGAATAAAAATGTTCCGTCAATCGTTGAAATTGCATAGGTGTTCAACAATTGAAAAATGGCAAGAGTTACACCAATCGATATAGCAAATAAATAACATGAGACTTTCTTCAAAACCGTTGTAGTTTCTTTTTTTAGTTTTCCGACTCCGTAAAAGATTAGCGTGATAAAGAATGCAAGTAAATAAGAACAAGCAACAAAGGCTTTCTTTTCAGCATGAAAAGAAGAGCTTCCAAATGCTTTTTGGGTGATTGCTATTCCACCATTAGAAAGCATTGCTAAAGAGGAAAACAAAAACCATCTCCACGAGATTGATTTTTTTGATTTTAATTCAATGCAAAAGACAAATGATATAACCGTCAATAGTATTCCAAGAAGGCGCGTGAAAGAAAGGGGTTCTTGGTATATTACAACAGATACGGTTACAGGAAATAGCATACTCAAATTCACTAACATCACTGTTAGAGATACATTCCCTATTGAAAGAGCTTTGGTGTATGATAGTTGAAATGTCACTGTAAATAATGCAAAGCTGAAAGAATATAGCCATATTTGAACAGATGTTCCCGGTATATTTGATAAAAATAAGATAGAAGAGGTTAAAAATATAAGTGCATTAAAAAACAACGCATCGGAACTCGTTATCAAATTCTTTTTGCTAAAATGGCTTTGTAAAGAAACCTTTGCGGTAGCAAGAGAGCAAAGCGTAGCTATAACTAAAAAATCCATATGTACCCCCCTTGAAAGACATTGTATCAAACCACATGATAATTTGCAAATAGATAAACACAAAAACATTATGGACTTTTATGATATTTTGCGATATAATGTAAACGAATCAAAGGAGGTTTGTATGAAAGATACGACTTTATTTCAGTTTAGCAGCGATTTGCACGATTATAGCGATCTTGGTATGTATTATTGTGGCAAAAGAGTAAAAACGTTGAATCACAGCTACGGTCCGGAAATAAGAAATTATTACCTTTTTGTTCTTGTAAATGAAGGAGAAGCCACTTTTTTTCATAAAAACGGTGTGATTCGATTAAAAAAACACGATCTTTTGGTTATGTGTCCCGGAGAAAAAATACACTATATTGCAGAGACTCCGTGGAGCATTCAATGGGTAGGCTTGTATGGACGAACCGTTGAAAAGTATATGAGGCTGCTTTCGATTGACGGGGAAGATCCGATTGTAAAGGTGGAAGAATATGATGATCTGGAGACGTTGCTTGACGACTTGTATGAAATGATGGGAGATAGGAGCGAATATTCAAGATGCCGTCAAATTGCACTGATATATCAATTCTTTTCTCTCTTATTGCGTAACTCAAGTAAAAAATCAGTTGTTGATATTCCCGAAAGCGCAAAGAGAATTATCGATTATAATTTTGATAAGAATATCACGGTGAAAGATATTTCAAATATGCTTTATCTTTCTCCCGAATATTTAACACGACAATTTTCAGAGAAATATAACATCTCTCCTAAAGAATATCTAATAGAGAAAAGGATTGCATTTGCAAAAAAGCTGTTGACAGAAAGTACAGCTTGTATTTCTGAAATATCCAATTCGGTTGGATATGAAGATCAACTGTATTTTTCAAGAATTTTCAAAAAGAAAACTGGACTTTCCCCTCTTGAATTCAGAAAGCAAGCTCACTGAAATAAGCAGCTATCGCCTATGGAAGCATCGTACTCGGAATGGGAGCGTGTTATAATAGGGACAACACATTTTTACAAAAATAATAATTTTCGGACAAAAGACTGTTGTCCCTATCTGACTCACCCGTATGGTATGTTCAAATAGGGACAACACTTTTTAACGAAAAATTCACAAAAAAGCCGCCGAGAGCGACCAAACGGTTACTCTCGGCGGTAATGTTATTCAAGTCGTTTTTTATATTATCCTTTTGCGGGGATTTTGTCAGGATCAAGTGAATAGGTTGTCCAAGTGACCTCGTTGATATTCGTTCTACTCTTAATAAGGGCATCCAATTCGTTCTTTTAATCGAGTTTGCCGTTGATCGTGAAATAGCTTTCATTTTCTCCCACAAAAATCGTATAGAGGGATTTCGGCTTGATATTGCTTTCATCAAAAGCAAGCCTTGTGATTCCATAGTTAAGTGAGTTATCCTCTAAATAAGTTGGACTACTCCAAGAATAACTTCCGTCCTCATACACTCGCCCCATTTCTTTATATGAAAATTCATACAAAT
>JAGBYG010000181.1 GCA_017628875.1 Clostridia bacterium | reverse complement strand
TTTGTAAAGAAGCTCGGCAATAAGCACGGCACCTCCTGCCGCACCGCGAAGGGTGTTGTGTGAAAGACCGACGAATTTATAATCATAAACGTGGTCCTCGCGAAGACGTCCAACAGTTACTCCCATACCGCCGTAAATATCGCGGTCGAGCTTTGCCTGTGGGCGATTATCTTCTTCAAAATAGGTTATAAACTGCGCAGGAGCGTGGGGAAGCTCAAGTTCTTGTGGTTCTCCTTTGAAATTTGCCCAAGCTGTGAGGATTTCTTCCTTTGTGGGTTTATTTCTGAATTTAACGAATACTGCAGCCGTGTGACCGTCGGTTACGGGAACGCGAATGCATTGAGTTGTGATAACAGGGGAAGCTGCCTTGACAATCTCGCCATTTTCAATATTTCCCCAAACCTTTAAGGGCTCTTGCTCGCTCTTTTCTTCCTCGCCACCGATATATGGGATAACGTTATCAACCATTTCGGGCCATTCTGCAAAGGTTTTGCCCGCGCCCGAGATTGCCTGATAGGTTGTTGCAACTATTTCATATGGCTCGTAGCAGAGAAGGGGGGTGAGTGCTGGAACGTAGGACTGAATTGAGCAGTTTGGTTTAACTGCGATAAATCCGCGCTTTGTTCCAAGACGTTTTCTCTGAGCTTCGATGATTTCAAGATGTTCAGGGTTCACTTCGGGTATAACCATTGGCACGTCGGGAGTAAATCTGTTGGCAGAATTATTTGAAACCACGGGGATTTCTGCCTTTGCATACGCTTCTTCGAGCGCCTTTATCTCATCCTTTTTCATATCAACGGCACAGAAAACGAAATCCACAAGGGGAGCAATTTCATCTATTTTTTGCGCATCTGAAATTATTATATTTTTGTATTCGTTGGGAATGGGAGTGTTCATTTTCCAACGATTTTCCATTACTTCTGAGTATGTTTTGCCCGCGCTTCTTGATGAAGCTGCAAGTACGGTCACCTCAAAATAGGGGTGATTTTCAAGTAAAGTGATAAATCTTTGACCTACCATACCGGTAGCGCCAATAATACCGACTCTTTTTTTCATAAAGCTAATCTCCTTAATTACAGATTTCTTTATATATTATGTTTTTGTGAACTCCACGGTCCTTGGCGCATCTCTTTATTGCGTCCATTTTTGAAAGACCGCTTGAAATATAGAAATTAACGTGTTCTTCGATTGTCATATTTTCAAAGAAGCACTCATTTTTTGCCTTTTTATTCCTTCCCTCAACGATAAGCACGTATTCACCACGAGGAGCGTTTTGTTCGTAGTATTCAACAGCACCTGCAAGAGTTAAGCGGAGGACTTCTTCGTTTTTCTTGGTAAGCTCACGGCAGAGAGATATTCTTCTATCCTCTCCGAAGGTGTTTTTCATATCCTCAAGAGTTGCGCGGAGCTTGTGGGGAGCTTCGTGAAAAATCATCGTGCGTTTTTCGTTTTCAAGCTCCGAAAGTCGCTCGCGGCGTTCTCCCTTATTTGCAGAAAGGAACCCTTCAAAACAAAATCTACCAGTTGGAAGTCCTGAAAGAGTGAGTGCAACAATTCCTGCGCACGCGCCTGGAATCGAACTTACGGGAATGTTCTGCTCTGCACAGAGAGCAACTATATCTTCACCCGGGTCACTTATCGCAGGTGTGCCCGCATCGGTGATGAGCGCACAGCTTTCACCGTTTTTAAGTCTATCGGCAATCACCTGACCGCGCTCGCGCTTATTGTGTTCAAAATAAGAAACCATCGGTTTGCTTATACCAAGATATGAAAGGAGCTTCATAGAGTTTCTTGTATCCTCTGCGGCAATGAAATCCACTTCAGAAAGCACCTTAATTGCTCTTTCTGAAAGATCGGCAAGGTTGCCAATGGGGGTTGCCACAAGATAGAGCATTCCTTTTTCAATTTTATTCTTTTCGTAATCCAAATTGGTGGATTTAATGCTGCTCATAACTCTCCTTTCACACGAATACGTGTTTTATCATAGAATAATATTAACGAATTTTCTGGGGGTAAATATGGCTATAAAAATATATATAGATCAGGGGCACAATCCGCAGTCACCCAATGCGGGGGCAGAGGGGAATGGATTTGTTGAGCAGGACTTGACCTATGAGATAGGTGCTCGTCTTGCCACCCTGTTGCGTTCAAATGGAAATTTTGATGTCCGCGTTTCGCGTCCAACACCCGAAACCTCGCTTGGAACTTCCAATGCAAGCAGTTTGAGAATTCGCGTTGACGAAGCAAATGTTTTTGGTGCGGACTATTTTATTAGCTTGCACGCAAATGCTTCAAACAATAGTAGCGTGTCGGGAAGTGAGGCACTTGTATATTCCTCGCCGAGCGTTGCAAGTGAGCTTGGAGAGGACATTTTGCTGTGGTTAAATCGTCTTACGGGGCTTCGCAATCGCGGAATAGTTAATCGTCCGGGGCTTTATGTTTTGAGAAAAACGCAAATGCCTGCCGTTCTTGTCGAAATGGGCTTTATTTCAAACCCTCAGGATGCGGCTTTAATGAATAATAGCCCCGAGCTATTTGCAGAGGGTATTTACAATGGCATACTGCAATACACGGGGCTACTATAATCATTTACTGACACATTTTTAAAAATTCTTCTTCATCAATAATAGTAATTCCAAGATTTTTGGCTTTAACGAGTTTGCTTCCTGCGTCATCACCTGCAAGGACATAGCTCGTCTTACCCGAAACCGAGCCCGAAACCTTGCCGCCACGGTCTTTAATCATACCGCTTGCAACATCTCGGCTCATTGTGGGAAGTGTTCCCGTAAGCACAAAGGTGAGTCCCTCGAATCTGTTATCAAGAGCTACGAATGTGGAGCTGGTGTTAAGACCTAATGAGATGAGCTTTTTGCAAAGCTCGATGTTCTTTTCGTGTGAGAAGAAATCGACTACGCAATCGGCGGTTATCTCTCCAAAATCTTGAATTTCGCAAAGCTCGTCCTTTGTGGCGAGCATAAGATTTTCAAGTGTTTTGTATCTGTTTGCAAGTGCCTCTGCCGCCACCTCACCGATATTTCTGATACCGAGTGCGTAAACGAGGCGTTCAAGACCTGCATTTTTTGAATTATTTATCGAATTAATAAGATTTTGTGCGCTTTTTTTACCCATTCGCTCTATTTTTGCAACACTCTCAACGTCAAGAAGATAAAGGTCGGCGCAATCCTTGATGAGATTGTTCTCAAGCAAGGCATTAACGATTTGGGGACCAAGTCCGTCAATGTTCATCGCACCCTTTGAGGCGAAATGCTCAATACTTCTTGAAAGCTGGGCGGGGCAAGAGGGATTTACACAGCGAATTGCCGCGCCGTCATTATCGTCGCGTACAACTACCTCATTACAAGAGGGACAATGAGTGGGCATAAAGAATTCAATCTCTGTGCCATCTCTCTTTTCGGGGTGAGCGCAAAGCACCTCGGGGATAATATCTCCCGCTTTTCGCACAGTTACCGTATCACCGAGCATTATTCCTCGCTCGCGAATGAAATCGAGATTATGCAAGGTCGCGCGTGAAACGCTCGTTCCTGCAAGGCGCACGGGTTCAAGTACGGCATTTGGGGTAAGCACACCCGTTCTGCCAACTGCAACTGTAATGTCAATGAGTTTCGTTTGTTTTTCTTCGGGGGGGAATTTATATGCTACCGCCCATTTGGGAGTGTTAGTGCCTTCACCTATTTTAACTCTGTCGGCAAGATTATCAATTTTGATAACCACACCGTCAATATCGTAGGGAAGGTCATCGCGCATTGCTCCGAGCTTTTCGATGTGAGCGATTATTTCTTCATAAGAGGAAACCTTTGCTCTGTCCTTTAAAACGGTAAAACCAAGCTCTTTTATGGTGTCAAGCGTGTTTGTGTGGGATGTGGGAACTTTTCCGTCACCGAAAACGTCGCCCGATTGGAGATTGAAAACGAAAATGTCGAGCTTTCTATCTGCGCAAATTTTGGGGTCGAGCTGGCGGAGTGAACCTGCTGCTGCATTTCTTGGATTTGCAAGAAGCTGTTGGCCATTCTGTTCGCGCTCCTCGTTGAGAGCATAAAACACCTTTCTTGGCATATAAACCTCACCGCGAAGGCAGAAGGAAAGCGGTTTTTCAATGGATAACGGAATTGAATTTATTGTTTTAATATTTTGTGTAACGTCCTCACCAACGGTTCCGTCACCGCGAGTTGCACCGTTGACAAGAATTCCATTTTCATAGGTGAGCGCCACCGAAAGACCGTCGATTTTTGGCTCAACGGAGAAGGTGGGCTTGTCAACTATATTTGACATTCTGTCAACGAAATCCCTGATTTCCTCATATTCAAAAACGTCGGAGAGGGAATTCATCTGAACAGTGTGAGTTACCTTTTCAAACTTGTCAAGGGGCTTGCCGCCAACACGACAAGTGGGGGAGGTGGGATCAAAATATTCGGGATTTTCTTCTTCAAGACGGACAAGCTCTGCATAAAGACGGTCATATTCAAAATCCGAGATTTCGGGGTCGTCGTAAACATAGTAGCGCTTTGCGTGATAGGAAAGCGTTTTGCGAAGCTCCTTTATTCTTTCAAAAATTTCGTTCATATTTTTCTCCCAATTAAATAATTAATTAATTATGCAAGAAGGAATTTTGTAATTCTCTCCATTGATTCGTTGTACTGCTCCTCGCTTGAGTTGTAGAATTTAACAAGGCAATCGGAAAGCGCGGGAATGCTGGGTGTTGAGTAATCTCTGCCTGCAACGTATTCATCCCAATTGGCGAGCTTCCAAGTGTCTCTTGGTGAATTTCTTTCAATCATTCTCTGACGAGTAACCTCAATATCCGTTTCAACCCAGATAACAACAAGGTCTGCGTCGCGTTCTGCAAGCTTTGCCTTGAGGTCGGATATGTAGTTGTTGTCTCTGACTTCTCTTGTGAATGGCGCGTTGATAAGCACGAGATCTGCATACTCAAGTGCCTGAAAGCCGATGTCAAGAATTACGATGTATTCGTAATTTCTGATATGCTCCTCAAAGAAATCGGACGAACGATTATTTTCCTCACCTGCAACGTGGAACACTCTATTTGAAAGAGGAATAAGCGCATCCTTATCAAGATAAACGATATTGTGGAGTGCCTTTGCAAGCTGTTGTGAAACGTAGGTCTTTCCCGAAGCGGGCGGAGAAGTAACCAAAATCAGTCTTTTTTTCATTTTAATTATCTCCTGTTTTATGTAGGTTTATTTTTTACTTCATTGAATAAATATTTTATCATATTTTTTGCTAAAAGTCAACATTTTAGCCGTAAATATCAATAATATTGTAACACTACAATTTATGTAAATTAAGTATTTCTTGTGTATCTTTTCGAATAATTAGTATAGCAAAAGGGACTAAGCATTCACTTAATCCCTTTTTTATTCACTTAAATAAATTAGTCACCGAAGGAAATACCCGTATTGCGAGCAGTTTTAACTACGAAGCCGTTGGGATCAACGTTATGGCTGCCGCCCTTACTTGTTTCACCGGTAGCACCGCTTCCAAGCACCTTTTCAAGAGAAACGGTTTGAGGAACTGCGTTATAAATAGTAACCATTTCACCGCTACGACCCTCAAAAAGAGCATCTACCGCAAGAGAACCAAGCTTTGTGCAAAGACTTCTGTCGTACTGACAGGTTTCACCGCCGCGCTGTGTGTGACCGATATTTGTTGCACGAACCTCCTTGCCACCAAGCAACGCTTCAAGCTGAGAAGCAAGCTGATCACCAACACCGCCAAGACGAACTGTATCCGCGCTGTCAGCAACAATTTTCTTAATAACAACGTCGCCATCCTTGGGTTTTGCGCCTTCAGAAACAACGATTACCGTATCATAAAGTCCCTTTGCGTCACGGTTCTTGATAACCTCTGCGATTTTGTTAATATCATAAGGAATTTCGGGCAAAAGAATAATATCAGCACCACCGGAAAGACCACCCTCAAGCGCGA
>JAGBYG010000180.1 GCA_017628875.1 Clostridia bacterium | reverse complement strand
GCACTGCGATGAGGACTATTTCACCCTCCTTCTTCGCAGATATATGGTTGCGCTTGCGCATAAGGTTGCTGAAAAATATGATTGCGGCGCGCTCATCACAGGTGAGAGCGTTGGTCAGGTGGCACGTCAGACAATGCAGGCAATCGGTGTTACCGACGCGGTTGCTAAAATCCCCGTTTTCCGTCCCTGCATAGGTATGGATAAGGAAGAAATCGTGCAAATTTCAAGAAAAATCGGTACTTTTGAAACCTCAATCCTGCCCTATGAGGATTGCTGCACCGTTTTCACTCCCAAGCACCCCAAAACCAAGCCCGAGCTGGATAAGGTGATTGCCGAAGAAAACAAACTCCCCTTCGATGAGCTTGTTGAAGAAGCTTTTGCAACAATGAAAACCGAAAGAGTGCATATAGATTGATGTTCTAAAAAAAGAACATAAAACTTTTTAATCGTTTTTATATTTAAAGACGCGGCAATCGCTCAGGCGATTTTGCTTCAACTAACTTGTAAATCAGAGTATAAAATATTGGATTAAATAAAGCTATGAAAAAAATTAATTTTAAAAAGAAGGATGCTATTTATCTTGCGATTATTTCATTGTTTATAATTGCAACCATTGTTCTTTCGGTTATGCTTGTAATGGCAAACCAAAGAAAAGCATCTTTCGAAATGAGCAATTATTATAATAACAAGGTGATGTCGTTCGCTATACAAAATACCAATCTTTCAAAGGAACAGATCGTGTTTATTGGTGACTCGATAACCGATCTCTATCCGCTCGACGATTACTACGCAGATCTCGATTTGGCTTGCTATAACCGAGGAATAGGCGGAGATACAACCCAAGGTGTTATTGATCGACTTCAGGTGTCGATTTTTGATCTTAAACCAAGCAAAATTGTGTTGATGATCGGCACAAATGATGTGAATGGGGGAATCCCAAATGATAAAATTATATCAAATTACAAAAAAATACTTGAAGAAATCAAGATAAATCAACCGTTGGTTGAGTTGTATTTTATGTCAGTTATACCTCAAAATAAGATTTTGAAACAATCAAGCGGTATCGACGTGACTAAAAACAACAAAACCATCAATAAAATCAATACGGAAATTGAAAAGCTTTGCGAGGAATACGGTCACACCTATATTGACCTCTACCCTGCTCTGCTTGATGAAAATGGCTATTTGCGTGCTGATTGCAGTGATGATGGTTTGCATTTAAACTCAACCGGATTTGAAATTTGGACTTCATTGTTAAAACCTTGTTTGGAAAGATAAAATTTGGAGAAATTTATGGATAAAGTGATTTTTACCGAAAAATTAAATAAAGCACTCAAAGAAAACGCAAATATTACGCTTACAGAAAAGCAGCAGGAACAAATGTTCTTGTTGACTGAACGGTTAGTTGAAGTAAATAAAGTAATGAATTTAACCGCAATTACCGATGAAGACGGCATAATTTTGCGTCATTTGGTGGATTCTTTGCTCATTTCGGAATATTTTGAGCCGAATTCCACTGTAATTGACGTTGGTTGCGGCGCAGGATTCCCTTCTCTGCCACTTGCTATCGTTCGTCCCGATTTAAAGATTACCGCGCTCGACAGCACGGAAAAGCGCATCAGATATGTATCTGACACCGCCAACATACTCGACCTGCCCAATGTAACGGCAGTTGCAGCTCGCGCTGAAGAATTTGCAAATTTACCCAATCATCGCGAGAATTATGACTATGCAACGGCACGAGCAGTTGCTTCCCTCCCCATGCTTTGCGAATTGACAATACCATTTATTAAGGTCGGAGGCAAATTGGTCGCTATGAAGGCAAAAGGGGCACACGAAGAATTTGAAGCATCAAGAAGCGCAATAAGACAACTTGCAGGTGCTAACTCCCTTGCAGAAACAAAGCTTTACGAATCTTCTCTTGTTGGTTGCATTAATGGTGAGGAAATAAGCGAAAACAGAACGGTTGTAGTTATGAATAAACTTTCCTCAACATCCAAAAGATTCCCAAGAAAGTTTGCACAAATTAAAAAATCTCCACTTTAATTGCTGTTTTGATAATATTATTTAATAAATTTAGCATTTAACAAAGCATTAGTTTTAAAAAACAAGAAGCTCAACAAAATTGAGCTTCTTGTTTTTTTGTTTGTTAAAATTAAAGAACGAGCAACCGTTCGCAAAGCGCAATAGTTTCGTTTTAAACCGCAAAAAGCAAATCAAACTGCCGTATAACACAGAGCAAAAATATAAGATGTTTCACGTGAAACATTCTGGTTATAAAGATACAATTTGTTTCGCGTGAAACATTTGCGACAAAATATGACAATATTGTTTCACGTGAAACAATTAATCCAAAATAATGCAATATTTCAAATAAAAAATCATAGAAATTGCAAGATATGTATTGCATTTCTTGAGTTCTTGTGATATAATGATAAATGTCTAATTATAACCCTGTTTTTGCTTAAAATTAGGCATAAAAACGATAAAAAAATTCAAATATACATAAAACGGAGGAACAAAATGGCTAAAATTATTGCTTTCGCTAACCAAAAAGGTGGAGTTGGCAAGACAACCTCGGCTGTGAACGTGGCTGCTTCCCTCGGTATCCTCGGCAAGAAAACGCTTCTTGTCGATCTCGACCCCCAGGGAAATGCAACAAGCGGTGTGGGAATACCCAAAAGATCACTCAAAGGCACAGTTAAAGAGGTTTTGACAGGCGAAACCGATATAAAACAGGTAATTTTAACAACAAATTACCAAAATCTTTCAATCGTGCCCACAAACGTAACACTTTCGGGTGCGGAATTTGATCTTTATAACGACGAAGGAAGCGAATATAATCTCAAAGATGCTTTTAAAAGCGTATCTGCAGACTATGATTACATCATTATCGACTGCCCCCCTTCTCTTGGAATGCTCACAATCAATGCTTTTGTAGCAAGTGACGGCATATTAGTGCCCATGCAGGCGGAATTTTACGCAGTTGAGGGTCTTTCTCAGCTTATTTCCACTACAAAACGCATCAAAAAACTTTACAACGAGGACTTGCAGATCGTCGGAATACTTATTACAATGTATAACAAGAGACTTTTGCTCTCTATGCAGGTTATGGACGAGCTTCAAAAGTACTATCCTGACAAGCTCTTTAACACAACAATTTCAAGAAATGTAAAGCTCTCTGAAGCTCCCGGCTTCGGCAAACCCGTTTATTATCACGATAAGCACTCCAAAGGAGCAAACGAGTATCTTGAAATAGCAAAAGAGCTTATTGAAAGAATTTAATTGTTAAAAAAACATACAAAAAATCAATAAAACAAGCCAAAAATGGCAAGAAAGGATTAAAAATGGCAAAATCAAGAGGACTTGGAAAGAGCATTTTCGATACTTTTGATGATAATCTCATCGAAAGCAAGAAGGGTGCGGGTGAAATGCTTAGAATTTCCGCAATTGAGCCAAGACACGATCAACCAAGAAAGACATTTGACAGAGAATCACTTGAAGCTTTGGCTGAAAGTGTGCAAAAATACGGTGTTTTGCAACCAATTATTGTAAGACCCAATCAACTTATCGATGATACTTATGAAATTATAGCAGGTGAGCGTCGTTGGAGAGCCGCAAAACTTGCAGGACTTGATGAAATTCCTGCAGTTATACTTGATGGTGACGATTTAAAGATTGCCCAAGTTGCTATCATTGAAAATATTCAACGTGAAGATTTGAATGCAGTTGAAGAAGCCCTTGCTTATCAAGGACTTATGGATAGATTCGGTCTTACACAGGATCAGGTTTCAAAGCAGGTTGGTAAGAGCCGTTCTGCAGTAGCAAACCTTCTTCGTTTGCTCGATCTTCCCGAAGAAGTACTCGTTATGCTCAAAAATGACGAGATTTCGGCAGGTCACGCGCGTGCACTCCTTGCTCTTAACAGCGAGGAAGATATGGTTGCACTTGCAGGAAAGATCGTTGAAAAGCAGCTCAGTGTTCGCGAGGTTGAAAGCGCAGTTAAGAGACTTAATACTGTTGTTGAAATCGAAGAAATTGACGATGCTGACGCAGTAAATGCAACCGTAATGACAAAAATTCATCTTCGTGAGCTCGAAAAGAGAACTCGCGAAACGCTCGGCAGAAAGGTTAAAATCGTAAACAATGCAAAAAAGAGAGTAGTTGAAATCACTTTTGACTCTGATGAAGACCTTGAAACCTTGCTTTCACGCGTTTGCGGTGCAG
>JAGBYG010000179.1 GCA_017628875.1 Clostridia bacterium | reverse complement strand
CACTGCGCATAGACACTTTATATGTGCTTATGGCTACGCACCCACAAAGTAAATTTTAGAAAAACAAAACTTTTAGTTGGTTTTCGTAGTTCAGTTGATGAAATACTTGTCGAAAATTTGTTTTCGTAAAAGGATTTTAGCAAGTGAACCGATAAAACACTCGTGTTTTATCGAAAATTTACGTCAAATCAGCACTAACCCACGCGATTGTTTTGCTCCGCTTTTTCAAAAGCGGAAGCCCAAGCGGCTTGAGCGGTCTTAACTTAACTAACTCCTAGACAAATCCCAATTTGCTTGTATGTTAATATAAATAAAATCCCTGCGCAAGCAGGGATTTTGTTATTTTTTCTTATTTATTTTTTTACCCATCGGCTTATCAAATTTTTTGTTTTGCTTAGGCACGGATTTACCTTTATTTCGGGCGATTCGTGAATCGCCCCTACTTTTATCGGGTGAATTTTTTGATGATTTTTTATCGTTCTTCTTGTCCGATTTTTTATCGAAATGGGGCGCGCGCTCGGGTCGGACAAGGCACTCTCCACCGAAGCCGATGAGGTCGCTTCTACCCGCTTTTATAAGGGCTGTGCGCACCTTATTTGCATTATCGGGCTTATTGAACTGCAAGAGCGCACGTTGTTCGCTCTTTTCTTCATAAGTGGTTGGAACGTAAACCTTTTTGCCTGTCAAGGGGTTAATTCCTGTGTAGTACATAACCGATGAAGCAGTGCCAGGTGTGGGATAGTAGTCCTGCACCTGCTCGGGTGCATAATGTTCTGCTTTTAAGTAGCAAGCAAGCTCGATTGCCTCATCTATGGTCGAGCCGGGGTGACTTGACATAAGATAGGGAACAAGGTATTGCTCTTTTCCAATTTCGCGGCAATAGTCAAAATATTTCTTTTTGAATGCGTTATAAAGGTCGATATGGGGCTTGCCCATAGAGTCAAGAACTCTATCCGAAATATGCTCGGGCGCAACCTTAAGCTGACCTGAAACGTGGTCGGATACGAGCTTTTTGAAAAAGCTATCGTCTTTATCATACATAAGGTAGTCAAAGCGAATACCCGAACGAATAAACACCTTTTTAACCTTGGGTAGATGCTCGATTTTCTTGAGCATTTCCATATATTCTGTGTGGTCAACCTTCAAATTTTTGCAGGGAGTGGGAGCTAAACACTTTTTGTTTGAGCAAACTCCGTGTTCTAATTGATGGTCGCACGCGGGATAGCGGAAGTTTGCGGTAGGGCCGCCAACGTCGTGGATATAACCCTTGAAATCGGGCATTTCGGTGATGAGCTTTGCCTCACGGAGAACGCTCTCCTCGCTTCTTGAACGCACGGTGCGTCCTTGGTGGAACGCGAGCGCGCAGAAATTACACGCACCAAAGCATCCACGATTGTGAGTTATGGAAAATCTAACTTCCTCAATCGCGGGAACGCCACTGTCCTTTTCGTAAGAGGGGTGGTATGTTCTCATATAGGGCAGAGCATAGACCTTGTCCAACTCCTCGCGCTCAAGCGGAGGCATTGGCGGATTTTGAACGAGCACCTTGTTGTCGTAATGCTCAATTATTGCACGTCCGTTAATGCTATCCTGATTTTTATATTGAACACCGAAGGCATCGGCATATTTTTTCTTGTCCGTTTTTAGTTCGTTGTAGTCGAACTCCGCAGCAACGGGGAAATGCACCGCATCGTCTGGATTTGCAAGATAGCAAGTGCCGCGCACATCTCGAATTTTCTTAACGGGGACGCCTTTGTCAAGCAAAAATGCTATTCTGCGCAAGATGTTTTCACCCATTCCGTATGTAAGGATGTCCGCGCGCGAGTCGACCAAAATTGAGCGACGCACCTTGTCGTCCCAATAATCGTAGTGAGCAAAACGACGAAGTGATGCTTCAAGACCGCCAATAATAATCGGCACGTCGCCGTATGCTTCTCTTATTCTGTTACAGTAAACTATTGTCGCTCGGTCGGGACGATTGCCCATCTTACCGCCTGCGCTGTAGTAATCGTAATTTCTTCTTCTCTTGGCAACCGAATAGTGTGCAACCATCGAGTCGATGTTGCCTGCGGTAACGAGGAAGCCAAGGCGCGGACGTCCAAATTCTTTAAAGGGCTCTGCGCTCTTGTAGTCGGGCTGGGAGAGGATTGCAATTCTGAAGCCCTCTGCTTCAAGAACTCGCGAAATAATCGACACGCCAAAAGAGGGGTGGTCAACGTACGCGTCACCCGTAACGTAAACGAAGTCGGGCCTGTCCCAGCCGCGCTCGTTCATCTCTGTTCTGTTTATCGGAAGAAATCCTGTGTTTTCTGTTTGTTTGTTCATTTCTTTATCCTTAAATTTGATTTTCAAATTTTGATTTATCGGGGAGAAGTTAGAAAGTAAAAAATTGGTCGCTTTTTGAAAAAAGCTCAGCAAAAACTTTTGTAGCGCTTTGCCCAACAGAAATATTATTTGT
>JAGBYG010000178.1 GCA_017628875.1 Clostridia bacterium | reverse complement strand
GGAGGTTGGGGTAATTTAATATAGTTTAATTATCCAACGCAGAAATGCGAGAAAATTTCAGCAACGATGTCCTCGTCGACCTCGCGTCCGTCGATTTCGGAGAGGTATGACATCGCAAGCTCAAGGTCAACGCCTGCAAGGTCGGGTGAAAGACCGAGTTCAAGGGCTTCGAGAGCCAAAGTCAGATGCTTTTCTGCTTGTACAAGAGATGCGTGCTGGCGCGCGTTAATCAAAACGGCATCGTTTTGCGTGTCAATTTCTTCGTTGATGTAAAGCTCTTCAACAAGAGAACGAAGCTCGTCGAGTCCGTTATCATTTTTCGCGGAAATTCGCAAGATGCGGTCAAATTTTTCTCTCAAAATTTGCTCGGAAAGGACTGTTTCTTCGTCGTCTTTGTTTATGAGCGCGATTTTGGTCGCTCTCAAACTCTCAAGCGCAGAAATTATCTCAAAATCTCCATCGTCAAGTGAGCGGGAGTTATCAAAAACCGCAAGCACAAGTTCTGCTTCGTCAAGAGATTTTTTTGCGCGTTCAACACCGATTTTTTCCACTGTATCTTCTGTATCGCGAATACCTGCCGTGTCAACGAGTCGCAGCGTCACCCTGCCAAGTGATACTGTTTCGGTCAGAATATCGCGCGTTGTTCCCTCAATTTCGGTGACAATCGCTGCTTCTCTGCCGACAAGTCGGTTATATAAGCTGCTTTTTCCAACGTTGGGTTTGCCGCAAATTACCGTGCGCACGCCCTCCATAACCGCGTGACCTGTTTTGTAGGTCGATTTGAGCGCGGAAACGTCTGAGAGCAGCGCGCGAGTGGCTTCTGCCATCTCGTTAGAATCCATATCAGCAAGGTCTTCTTCAGGATAATCGACCTTTGCATACACTTGCGCCACAAGGGAAACGAGCTGACGGTAAAGCGAGTCGCACGCATCCTTTATCTTGCCGCCCATAGCTGAGCGAGCAAGAGTTACCTGCTCATCATTTTTTGCTTCGAGTAACGTACCAAGCGCTTCTGCTTGAGAAAGCGCCATTTTGCCATTCACAAACGCGCGACGCGTGAATTCGCCCGCCTCTGCGGGTCTTGCCCCTGCTGAAAAGATGGCGGAAAGCACTTTTTGAGTAATAAAAATGCCGCCGTGACAGTTGATTTCAACCGTATCCTCGCCCGTAAACGAGCGCGGAGCGCAGAATTTTACACAAAGTCCGTCATCTATTATTTTTTCTTCGGATATAATTTGTCCGTAAGTCATCATGTTCGGTTTGAGTTCAGAAATTTTCTTGCCTGAAGCACTTTTGAAAACGCGCTCGGCAATTTCAAACGCTTCGCTTCCCGAAATTCTGATGACCGCAACGCCACCCTTGCCTATAGGACTAGACAATGCCGCTATCGTATCGTAAAAATTCATTTTTTGCCTCTAAATTTCAATGAAATAATATATCAGTTCATTGTATCACATTTTTATAATGTTGTCAATGCGATAAATTGGGATTTATCGGGGGAGTTAGTTAAGTTAAGACCGCTCAAGCCGCTTGGGCTTCCGCTTT
>JAGBYG010000177.1 GCA_017628875.1 Clostridia bacterium | reverse complement strand
CCCAATCTCCTTCCTTCTTCTTTGCAATATCTGCGACGTTCAAAGAAAGTATCTTTGAAATGCCGTGCTCGGGCATGGTTACACCGTAAAGACGGTTTGCACTTTCCATAGTACCACGTCTGTGCGTGATAAGAATGAACTGCGTTCCGCCCGTATATTTTTTAATGTATTCAGAAAATCTTGAAACGTTTGCTTCGTCAAGAGCCGCCTCAATCTCGTCAAGGATACAGAAGGGCGAGGGGTTAACCTGAAGCACCGCAAAGAACAGCGCAATAGCAATAAACGCCTGCTCACCACCAGAAAGCTGCATAAGATTTTTGATTATCTTTCCGGGAGGTGCGGCTTTAATCTCAATGCCGCAATTAAGTACGTCCTCGGGGTCTGTAAGCTGAAGCTCTGCATATCCACCGCCAAAAAGCTCAACGAATACTCTGTTAAAGTTCTCGTTAATCATATTAAACGATTCAATGAACGAGGTCTTCATCTTGTTATCAAGCTGGGAAATAATCTTTTCAAGCTCGGTTTTTGCTGCAGTGAGGTCGCGGATTTGCTTATCCATATAATCATAGCGTTCCTTAACCTCTTTATATTTATTCACAGCGTCAAGATCAACGTGACCTATTGCACGAAGCTTATTTCTGCACTCGGTTTGAAGCTTTGCAAGTGCAGGACGTTCTTCAGCCGTAATCTGCTCATATCCAAGCTCCATCGCCTGATTTCGAGTCAACTCGTGATCGTCCCAAAGCTTACTTGAAAGCTTATCGTATTCGTTTTTAAGATTTTCGAGCTTGTGCTCGTTAACGGAATTTTCTCTAAAAATATCGTCCTTATATGAGGTTTTTTCTTTAATCTTTGCATTTATTGCGTTAATTCTTCTCTCATATTCAGTACCGTTTTCTTCAAGGCGCGCACGCTCTGCATTAAGTTCGGCAAGCACCCTTTCGCCCTCAGCAAGTTTTTCGCGATTTTCTTTTCTCGCTTCTTCAAGAGAGGCAAGCTTTTCGTGATATTCCTTAACCTTTTCGTCCTGACCCTCAATATCACCCTTAAGAGCTTCGATATGCTCTTTGCTCTTTTCGATAAGAAGATTCTCGGTTTCAATATCCTTTTGAAGCTCGTTGATGCGAATATAGATAGCCGTCAAATTATCGGAAAGCTCATCCATTTTGTCGATAAGCTCATTTTTCTTAACGTCCTTATCGCTTCTAATTTCGGCAATCGCGGAAATTTTTTCGTCAAATGCCGCTATCTGCTCTGTAAGAGTTGCATAATCCTCTTCATAGCGCTCACGCATCTTAACGATGTTATCGTAATCCTCCCTGAGCTTATCCATAAGAGTTTTGTTCGCATCTATTTTCGCATTTATCTGCTGAAGCTTTGTATTTTCGCTTCCCGCCATAAGCGCGATAATTTTCTTTCTGTCCTCAAGTGCTTTAATCTCGCGCTCGATTTTTTCAACATCATTTGCAAGCGTCTTTTGAGTTTCAGAAAGTTTTGAAACAGATGCTTCGATCTTAGCGCACTCATCTTCAAGCTTTTTAATCTCGCCTGCACGTGACAAAATGCTCTGTCCGTGCTTAACCGAACCACCCGTGAACGAACCACCAACGTTAATCTGCTGACCGTCAAGAGTAATTGCACGAACGCGATATTTAAGTGCCTTTGCCATCTCAGTTGCATTATCGATATTGTCAAAGACCGCAATTCTGCCAAGCATATATGAAACGATATTCATATACTCACTCTTTGTGCTTACAAGATCATCCGCAAACGCGATAAATCCACGGAAGCCCGATGCGTCCTTCATATCCTGCGATATGGTGGGCGCTTTTATTGCCGTGATAGGCATAAATGTCGCTCTACCCTGCTCGTTTTTCTTAAGAGAGAGCATAGCCGCCTTTGCAACGTTTTCGTTTTCAACAACGATGTTCTGAATTGACGCGCCAAGCGACGTTTCAACTGCAACAACGTATTTTTCATCAACAGAAATGAGCTTTGAAACGGGGCCGTGAATCTTTCCAACACTTGTGCCGTCAGGATTTGTAAGTTTACCCTCACTATACGACTTCATTACGAAGCGCACACTGTTATTATACCCCTCAAACTGATCGTCCATAGCTTTATACGTATCAATTCTCTGTCTTGTGGACTGCAAGGCGAGCTTCTTTTGTGTAAGCTCGGTATCAATTCCTTCCTTCTGTTGAAGAACTCTTTGCAAATTCTCATCAAGCTCCGAAATTTTATCGTCGCTCTTAGCAATATCCTCATTATAGTCGTCAACCGTGCGTTGAAGCTGCTTTTGACTTTTTGTAAGCTCGTCATCAATACGCGCATACTCCTGCATTTCTGCAACAAGCGTATCGTTTTTATCGTTATCGGTGCTCTTAGCATTCTCAATAACGGAAAGACGTACCTTAAGCTGCATTTCTTCAGACTCAAGTGCGCGCATATCATCAAACGCAGTTGCAATCTCACTCTCAAGACGCGCGATTTCCTTTTCAAGACGGTCAATCTCGTCTTCTGCTTCATCGTGCTCCTTAAATTTGAGCTTTGCCTCTGCCTTAATCTGCTCAATCTTTGCAAAATGGTCTTCAATTTGCTTATTCTCTGCCTCAATAGAAGCGCGAATTTGCGCCTTTGTTTCACCGGTTGCATCAATAAGAGACTTAATATGTAAAGCATCGTTTTCATTTACTCGATACGTGCTTTCAAGCTTGTGATTCACTTCGGTTTGAGCGTGAATTTGAGTAAGCAATTTTTCGGACTCATATCTATTGGTTTGAGAAACCTCCATAAGATGATCTCTTTGCGCTTCAAAGTTAGCAATGGCCTCTTCAGCCGTTGCAAGCTCAAATGAGGATTGCTTATAAAGTGCCT
>JAGBYG010000176.1 GCA_017628875.1 Clostridia bacterium | reverse complement strand
GATGATGGTGACCACCACTATGACTATGCTCGACGTGGCAGTTTTCCTCGCCACATTCCTCGCCCTCGTTTTCAAGCTCCAACGTCACGTGCGAAATACCGTGTTCCTTCAATTCCTCACGAATTTTACGCTTAATTTCCTGCTGCTCACCAGTGCAAACAACATGCATTGTCGCATAATTGCTCTGCCCGTCCATACTCCAAATATGGATATGATGAATACTCGCCACGCCCTCAATTTCGCAAATATGCTCCTTAATTTCGTTAATTCGCAAATGCGCAGGCAATTTTTCAAGGAATAGATTTATAACTTCCTTCAAATTTCTTATCGCATTAATAAAAATAAAAATTGCAACACCAATCGACATAATCGGGTCGATAATTTTAATGTCTGTAAACCTCATAACAATAGCGCCCACAAGCACTACAACCCAACCAAGCACGTCCTCAAGCATATGAAGATTTACTGCCTTTTGATTTATGGAGTCGCCTTCCCTTGTAAAATACGCCGCCGCCAAATTCACAACCGCGCCTACAATGGCAAAAATTATCATTCCGTCATAATTAATTTCAACAGGATTGATAATCCTCAAAACTGCGTTATAAATTACCGCAACAGAGCCAAAAAGCAAAATAAAAGTAGTAATAACTCCACCCATTACGGAATATCTTGCATAACCGTATGTATAGGTATCATCGGGCTGTTTTTTGCTCTTTTTTTCAAGAAAATATGACGCGCCAATGCTCATCGCATCGCCAATATCGTGCACCGCGTCGGACACGATAGCCACGCTGCCCGTTATCGCACCACCGATAAATTCAAAAATAGAAAATGCTAAATTTAAAACAAATGCAATTAAAATATTTCTTTCAGTTTTCATCATTTTCTCCTGTTTTTAATTTCTTTATACTTTACCTCGTCGATTATTCCGTTTGCAATCATTCTTTCTGACCAAAGCTGAAGTGTTTCAACAGTTACGGAAATGCGCTCAAGCTCCTCTTGAATTGCAATAAAATCGGCAATTTCGTCATCGTCAATCTTGCCATTAACCGTGATTTCAATAAGTCGCTCGCGATTGTTATTCATATTGTTGAGTGAAGAAAGCAATTCAAGTGTCAACTGTGAAAGCTCCTTAACCTTAACCTCGGGAACATATTGCTGACCTATTGGACATTGGTTTGCGCAGTAATAATTGCAAAGACGGGGCAATTTATATTTGTCCGCCATCTGCAAAACCTCATCAGGATTGGGATTGCTCTTTTCGTTTTCAATTCGCTCAATTCTCTCGGGCGAGATCCACTCAAGAAGCTCGCTTGCGCTCTCTCTTGAAAGCTCAAGATTTTCACGAGTCTGCTGATATATGTTTTTGTCCTTTTTGGATGATACTCTTGCCATAATTTTGTCCTTTCAAAATCTCAATATATAAATGATAACAAAAAAACCCTTATATGTCAAGTGGGTTAATGATAAATTGGGATTTATCGAGATGTTGAAAAGTTACATTGAGTAAATGAGGAGAACTCCCTCAGTCAGCAGAGCTGACAGCTCCCTCCTAGGAAGGAGCCTCTGTTAGATGCACTTTCAACCGTAGCCATATAGTTCAAATTGTTAGATATTATAAGGCATTACAAAATTTTATCACACCTCACGGCTACGCGAAAGAGCTTGTCTTGCCGAGCCTCCTTCCGCAGAGGGAGGTGGCTTTGCCCTTAGGCAAAGACGGAGGGAGTTCCCCTTGCTTGTTTCAAACTAACTCCCCGATAAATCAAAATTTGAAATCAAGTCAGACAAAAAAGGAGCTTTATTCAAGCTCCTTTTGTTTTTTATTTTTCAACGGTAGTGATAACGGGTTTTCCATCTCTGTCAAGCAAAACAGTAAGACCGCCCGCATATCCTGAAATGCGCCAAACGTAGTTTACACCGGTTTCTTTATCAACCCAGATTTCAAATCCGTTACCGCCAAACGCGCCCTCTTTGTAAGTTTTTACAAATCTGTTATCATTCCCTGCCATAAGTTACCTCAAATCAATCGCAGCAAGGGTCTTTCTTAGCAGGTTTTTTAGATTTAGGAGCTTCCTCGGTTACGTCACCAAGACCTGTAGTTTCAGTGAAGATAGCATTCTTCTTAACCATTTCTACTGTATCTGTGGGAACGATAAGCTTCGCAGCAGTACCGTTAGCCATTGAAACGAGAGCTTCATATCTCTTAAGCTCGATAACCTCAGGTGAGGGACAAGCCGCCATAATAGCGCGAAGACCGTCTGCCTCTGCCTGCTTCTGAAGAAGAACTGCTTTCGCTTCACCTTCAGCGCGAGCAATACGAGCATCTCTTTCACCCTCTGCCGCAAGAACCATCGCCTGCTTATCACCCTCTGCACGAGTGATAACCGCCTGCTTATGGCCCTCTGCCTCAAGCAATGTTTCACGTCTTGCACGTTCTGCCTTCATCTGCTTTTCCATTGATTCGCGAATATCAGCGGAAGGTGTGATATTTCTAATTTCAACACGTGTTACGCGAATACCCCATTCGTCAGTTGCTCTGTCGAGGTTTTCTGTCATTTTAGCATTGATACTGTCACGGGATGTGAGAGATTCGTCAAGAGTTAACTCACCAACAATGTTACGAAGCGTTGTAGTTGTAAGATTTGCAAGAGCTTCTACAGGATTTGCCGCACCGTAAGCATAAAGCTTGGGATCAAATGTCTTGTGATAAACCACTGCATCAATAGTAAGAGGTACGTTATCACTCGTAATAACACTCTGGGGAGGTGTATCAAGCACCTTTTCCTTTGTGGTCGCACGAGCAACGATCTTATCAATGCCAAAGGGAGCAAGCAAGTGAAGACCCGCGCCCCAAATTTTGTGGAATTTACCAAGACGCTCAACAACGTAGCTCTCTGTGTGAGGAACTACCTTGATGCACGAAATAAGCATCACAACAACAATCAATCCAATAATAATACCTAACATAATTTTTTCTCCTTTTTTCGATGTGTTTATGTAATTATTATTACAACTAAATTAATTTTATCACACAACTTATATTTTGTCAATGTTTTGCGTGATATTTGATGAGTGCGAAACAAATAAATTGGGATTTATCGGGGAGTAAAAAATTAGTTTTGAGTAAATGAGGAACTCCCTCACCCGCTCACGCGGGAGCTCCCTCTGCGGAAGGAGCCTTCGCTAAGGCGATCTTTCGTATGTAGCCATATAGTTCAAATTAT